>JAUTWY010000393.1 GCA_030838305.1 Acidobacteriaceae bacterium | reverse complement strand
CCTGCGTCAGTCGTTGCGCCGGCTGAGCACAACCGCGCGTCTGATGCAGGCAGTAGCACATCCTGACGATGAAGATGGCGGAATGCTCACGCTGGAGTCCCGCGGGCGAGGAGCGAACGTGCTTTTGATGACCCTCAATCGCGGCGAGGGTGGACAGAATAAAGTGGGCAGCAATTTGTCGGATGTGCTGGGCGTGCTGCGGACGCTAGAACTGCTGGCAGCGGATCAGTATTACGGCGTACAACAACGGTTTTCGCGTGTCGCCGACTTCGGCTTTTCGAAAAGTGCGGATGAGACTTTCGCCAAGTGGGGCGGACATGATCCTGCGTTGGCGGATATGGTCCGAGTAATTCGGACGTTTCATCCCGATGTGCTGGTAGCGCGGTTTTCGGGAACAGAGCGGGATGGGCATGGTCACCATCAGGCTTCGAGCATCCTGACGCAAGAGGCGTTCCGCGCGGCGGCCGACGCGACCCGCTTTCCTGAGCAGATCGCGCAAGGCCTTCACCCTTGGCAAGCGAAGAAACTGTACATCGGGAATGTGTGCGGCTTTGGTGCGATGACCTGTCCGGACGCGCAGTGGACCATAAAACTGAACACGGGTGAGCCCAGCCCGGAGTTAGGCGGCTCCTATGTGCAGTTCGCAATGCGGGGACTACGCCATCAGCTCTCGCAAGGGGCCGCCGATTGGAATGTAGAGCCGGGAGACCGGTTTACGTTTTACAAGTTGGTGGATTCTGTAGAGCCCGCAAAGCTTGATAAAGCCGGGCACGAGAAAGAATTCTTTGACGGGATCGATACCACCTTGCCGGGTTTAGCGGCGCGCCTGGGCGCGGAAGAAACGAAAGTTCCACAATTGCGCAAAGAATTGTTGGATGTTGCCGCGCAAATAGCTCAAGCGAGCAAGGACGCGGAAAAAGATTCCTCCTCAACGGTCGCACCTCTTGCAAAAGCCTTGGCGGGTCTCGCACGGGCAAAGATCAATGTCAGCAATAGCGACCTCGACGCAGTAGCCAAATCAGGTCTGTTGGCGCGATTGGAAGAGAAACGCGAGCAGGCTGAGACGGCGCTCAACCAAGCTTTCAATGTAATGCTGGAAGCAGCGGTAGTTCCACGCGCAGATACGAACGGCGAACTCGCACAAGAAGCGGAGGCAATGACCGCGGTTTCCCCCGGACAAGATTTTCTGGTGGCAGTCGATTTTCGCAACGGATCCAAAGATCGTTTGTTCATTGACGGGTTGAAGCTGGAGGTTCCGGAAGGTTGGGGCACGATTTCCGACAAAACGAAACGTGTGGCCATAAAACCCGGCGACCGTGTACACGTGGTTTTTCGATTGTCAGTGCCGAAGAACGCGGGGTACACGCGGCCGTACTGGCGTCGCGATGATCCTCAGACAGAGAGCGTAAATCAGATCGACAACGAAAAGTATGCCACGCTGCCGTTCCCGCCTCCCTTACTAAAAGCTCGCTTGCAGTATTCAGCGGCCGGGTTGCGCGGTGAACAGGCCAAGAGCGAGATCGGGGCGACAGTAGTGGCCAAGTTCGTCGACCAGTCTGGAACGGAACGTGCGCGTCCACTGGCCGTGGTACCTGCATTTTCAGTCGCCCTCGAACCCGGAACACAGGCGATCTCAACGCACAACGGCTCAAGCTCGAGTGTAACGGTTGGCGTGACCAGTAATTTGAACCGCGAAACAGCGGGCATGCTTCGCTTAGAACTGCCGGTGGGTTGGCGATCTGAACCATCGCAGTTCGCAGTAAAGTTAGTGCGACGCGGAGAGAAACAGGATTTCCAGTTCAAGGTCTTCCCTGCCGGCCTGCAGGAAGGGAGAGCGAAAGTTCGAGCGGTGATCGAGGCCGACGGAGAGAAGTTCAGCGAAGGCTATACGCTGGTGACCCGCGAAGATTTGGGCAGTTTTTATTACTATCAACCCGCCGTGCAACGAGTGAGCATTGTCGACGTGCAGGCACCCCATGACTTAAAAATTGGCTACATCATGGGTGCGGGGGACGATATCCCCACCGTCCTGAAACAAGTGGGGTTGGATGTAACACTGATTCCGCCCGACAAACTGGCGAATGCCAATCTCAGCCAGTACGGAACGATTGTGCTGGGGATTCGCGCTTACGATACGCAGAAAAATGTTGCGGCGAATAACAAGAATCTGCTCGAATTTGTTTCTGCTGGTGGAACTCTAGTGGTGCAGTACAACGCCGGCGTTGCAGATTTTAACAACGGACACTTCACTCCGTTTTCAGCGAAGCTGAGCCGGGCGCGAGTATCGGTGGAGGAAGCTCCAGTCGATATTTTGGTTCCAGACGACGGGGTATTTCATTATCCGAACACGATCACGGCACGCGATTTTGACGGCTGGGTGCAGGAGCGAGGACTTTATTTCATGGACCAGTGGGATGAGCATTTCAAACCGTTGTTGGCCTGCCACGATCCGGGTGAAAATCCGCAGAAAGGCGGACTGCTGCGAGCGCAGTACGGCAAAGGAACATATATCTATACGGGATACGCGTTTTTCCGGCAGCTGCCGGCCGGCGTTCCTGGAGCGGTGCGTTTGTACGTGAACCTGTTGAGCGCAGGACACGAGAAGCAGTAATCAGTTTTAGTCGCTAGGGGTTTGTCCTTCCACGAAATGCACGCTCCCTCGCAAAACAATTCGGAGGCACCTGGCCTCATCCGCGGCATGGGTCTGGGCAGCGCAACCGCGCTCAACATGATCGACATGATCGGAGTGGGGCCGTTCATTACCATGCCGCTGATTCTGGGCGCCATGGGCGGACCGCAAGCCATGCTGGGCTGGGTGGTGGGCGCGTTGTTTGCGGTGTGCGACGGACTGGTGTGGGCGGAACTGGGCGCTGCCATGCCGGGATCGGGCGGATCGTACCGCTACCTGCGAGAGATTTACGGACCGCAGAAGATGGGGCGACTTATTTCGTTTCTCTTCATCTGGCAACTCTCCTTCAGCGCTCCTCTTTCGATTGCGACGGGTTGCATCGGTCTGGCGGGTTATGCGGCCTATTACTGGCCGGGGCTGGAAACGGTTTATGCCGCGCACAATGCCGTTTTGCACATTCCATGGGCCGGGGATTTACAGGCGAGTTGGATTGTCACCGGAGGGACTGCCGTGGCGATAGGAGTATGCGGCCTCGCAACTCTTCTGCTCTACCGCCGGATCACTGTGATTGGAAAACTGTCGAAGGTGCTTTGGGTCTGCGTAATGGGAACGATTGGCTGGATCATCTTCGCCGGTCTCACCCACTTCAACTCGGCTCAGGCGTTTGACTTTCCACCTGGCGCGTTCACGCTCTCGCGCGGATTTTTTACCGGCCTCGGGGGAGCAATGCTGATCGCGACCTACGATTATTGGGGATATTACAACGTAGCCTTTCTGGGCGACGAGGTCGAAGACCCGGGCCACAATATTCCTCGCGCCTTGCTGCTTTCCATTGCGCTGGTTGCGTGTCTATATCTAGTGATGAATATGTGCATCCTAGCCGTGGTGCCGTGGCGGGAGATGCTGCAGAGCGGACACAACAACAACGGACTGTATGTTGTCTCATTCTTCATGCAGAGAATTTACGGGGCATGGGCGGCCCGAGTGGTGACCGGACTCGTGATGCTGACCGCGTTCGCGTCGGTGTTTTCGCTGATGCTGGGTTACTCGCGCGTGCCCTATGCGGCGGCGAAAGACGGAAATTATTTTCGGGCGTTAGCCAAGGTGCATCCGGTGCACCGGTTCCCGCATGTTTCGTTGCTGGCGCTCGGAGTAGTGGCCGCGGCGTTCTGCTTTCTCCGGCTGAAGGATGCGATCGCAGCGCTGGTCGTCATTCGCATTCTTATACAGTTTCTGGTGCAGGCGGTCGGCTTGATCGTGTTGCGGGTACGGCGGCCGGAGTTGCCGCGCCCGTTTCGCATGTGGCTGTATCCGCTGCCGGCCTTATTGGCGATTGGCGGCTTTCTTTTTATTTTGTTCAATCGGGAACACTGGCAGAAGGAAATGAGGTACGCGGTGGTGATATTGCTGGCGGGCTTGGTGATTTACATGTTTCGGGCATGGCGAAGCGGAGAGTGGCCCTTTGGAGTTGTGAATTCTTCCAGTTAGTTGCTGGTTGCGGGGTAGTCATTCGGTGGCAGATCACGTGACAGTTCCGGCGGTGCAGGGCGTGGGTATACGACACGCCGATGCCGCTTGGGCGCCGCTGCGGGAACCGCTGTTCCGATCGTTGTGGGTCGCGGCAGTGATTTCCTACACCGGTACGTGGATGCAGAACGTGGGTGCGGGGTGGCTGATGACACAGATTTCGACATCCCCGCTAATGGTCAGCCTGGTTCAGGCAGCGGCGGCAATTCC
>JAUTWY010000622.1 GCA_030838305.1 Acidobacteriaceae bacterium | reverse complement strand
TTTCTCCATGTGGGAAGTGCCCGGACTTTTATCTTCAACTGGCTTTATGCCCGCCACAACGCAGGCACAATGATTCTTCGACTCGACGACACCGACGTCGAACGCAATACACAGGCCTCGGTGGATTCCATCTTTGACGGATTGAAGTGGTTGAATCTGGGCTGGGACGAAGAGTACAGGCAGTCCGAGCGTATCGCCTTGCACCGCAAGACCGCTTGGGCAATTTTTGAGAAAGGCCTCGCGTACCGGGACTTCACGCCGGCACATACCGGCGACGCCGAAAAATCAGGAGCGCAAGGAACTTGGTTGTTCAATCCCGGGGCGCGCGAAGTCTCTCCCTCGAAGAGCGACCGGCGTGCCGCCGCGGGCGAGCCCTTTGCTTTGCGTTTTCGCGTGCCGCGCGAGGGTACGGCGCTTGTGCGATTTGCCGACGCGGTCTATGGCGAACAAGTGAAGTCGGCCGCTGACATCGAAGATTTTGCCTTGCTCCGTTCCGACGGCATGCCAACCTACCATCTTGCTTCGTGCGCCGATGACGCCGACCTGCGCATTTCCCACATTATCCGCGGCCAGGATCATCTCTCAAACACTTTCAAGCACGCCCTCATCTTCCAGGCCGCCGGCTTCACGCCGCCGGAGTTTGCCCATCTGCCGCTGCTCGTCGCGCCCGACGGCACCAAGCTCTCCAAGCGCCGCCACGGCCCTGTGGTCAGTGTGACCACCTATCGCGACGCTGGATTTCTCTCCGAAGCGTTCATCAATTTTCTCTGTCTGCTGGGCTGGTCGCCTAAGGATGACCGCGAGAACATGTCTCTGGCAGAGCTCACTCAAGCCTTTTCGCTCGAAGGTATCAACCGCTCGAACGCGGTCGTGAACTTTAAAGAGACAGCGGGCAGTGCCGAAGCCGGTCGCCCTGATGCTGTCGTCCCCAGCGAAGCGAGCAACCTTGGTTTCCTCGCTCCCGAAGACACATTTGACCCCAAAGCTCTCTGGCTCAATGCAGAGCACATACGCGCTCTCCCGGTGGAAGAGCTGAGCGCCTGCCTGCTTCCCATCGTGCGCTCCGCTGGTTTCGATGCGACAGAGGAAAAGATGCTGCGGATCACGCCGCTGATCCGCGAGCGTATCAAGCTCCTGCGCGACGTACTCACCGCTGCCGACTTCTTCTTCGTCTCCCAACTACCACCCTACGACCCGGCAGAACTCATCCCGCAAAAGGGGGACGCAGCCATGACATTGAAAGTCCTTACGCGCGCCCGCGAAGTGCTGGCGAAGACTGAGTTCAAACACGATCCTCTGGATCAGGCTTTGCGCGCCGCCGCGCCAGAGTTGGGAGTTAAGGCCGGACAGATGTTCCAGCCCATTCGCGTGGCAGTCTGCGGACGCAAGAACGCCCCACCGCTTTTTGAAACGCTGGAAGTGCTGGGGCCGGAAACAACGCTCAAGCGAATTGACCAAGCTCTGCAAAAGATGGCATAGCGCGCACGTCCTGACCTAGCGTCGATTTTGTTGCATCCTGGCTCCGCCGAGTCTTATCTATCAGACAGGTCGCGATTGAGCCGGCCGAAAACCTCAGCCAGATCTAAATCTTCAAGACCGCCGATCGAAAGGAATTTCCTATGAAAGCAGTGCAAATCAGCAAGCCCGGAGGAAATTTTGAAGTTGTCGAACGTCCGGTTCCTGAGCCCGGCCGCGGGCAGGTACGCATCAAGGTGGAAGCCTGCGGCATCTGCCACAGCGATGCGCTGGTGAAAGAAGGGTACTGGCCAGGAATTCAGTATCCACGAGTGCCGGGCCATGAAATCGCCGGGCGTATCGACGCAATCGGGGCCGACGTCACACTATGGAAGCCCGGTCAACGGGTCGGCCTGGGATGGCACGGCGGACACTGCTTCCAGTGTGACCCCTGCCGCCGGGGTGACTTTATCCTCTGTCAGTTCGAAAAAATAACCGCCATCAGTTTCGACGGCGGCTACTCCGAATACATGGTGGCGCCGGCGGAGGCAGTGGCTGCGATGCCCGACGACCTTCCCGCCGACGAAGCCGCGCCGCTGCTCTGCGCCGGAATCACTGTGTTCAATGCGCTGCGCAATTCGGGAGCCCGCGTCGGCGAACTGGTGGCGGTGCAGGGCATCGGCGGACTCGGTCATCTCGGCATTCAATACGCCAGTCGGATGGGTTTCCGCACCGTAGCGATTGGCCGCGGTAAAGACAAGCAGGCGCTGGCCGAGAAGCTGGGAGCCCATGAATACCTGGACACCGGCTCCGGCGCTCCTGCCGAAGCGCTGCAAAAACTTGGCGGCGCGCGCGTGATTCTGGCCACTGCTCCTGATTCCAAATCGATGTCGGCTCTGGTCGACGGGCTTGCGGGCAATGGAAAACTGGTGATCGTAGGAGCAGGCAGTGAGTCGCTCACGGTCACTCCACTGCAGCTGATTGGCGGGCGCAAGTCCATCCTGGGTTGGGCCTCCGGAACGGGTAAAGATTCCGAGGACACCCTGCGGTTCAGCTCTCTCAGTGGTGTCCGTCCCATGATCGAGCGCTATCCGCTGGCCAAGGCGGCTGAGGCTTACGATCAAATGATCAGCGGTCGAGCGAGGTTCCGCGTGGTGCTGACGATGGGAAGCTAGTGGGCGAATCGGTATTGACATGAAGTACTTTGCACTATAAAGTACGCCCATGTCCGATGCCCACGAACCTTTTCTCCGCCCGGTCAAAAAGCGCTGGATTCCCCGGGAAATGACGACGGCGCCGGTGCTCGACCCAAACCTGCCTGCGGAGTCAATCGAGCCGCACTTTGCATTGCTGATCAATCCGTTTTATCCCAAGGATGCGAATGCCAGCTTCGGCAAGCATGTGCTGACGCCTACGCTTGCCCTGACCAGCTTCGCCGCCACCACTCCTGCGCATTGGCGCATAGAGTACTTCGACGAGAACCTGCTCCACGGCCGTCCGCCGTTTCGTCCAATGCCGCTGGTTGTCGGCATCACGGTGCATCTGACTTTTGCGCGGCGGGCCTACGAGCTCGCGGACTGGTACCGGGCCCGAGGTTCCAGGGTGATTCTTGGCGGGTTGCATGTTCTTTCCTGCCCGGACGAATGCGCGCCGCACGCCGATGCGCTGGCCTTAGGCGACGGGGTCCAGTTATGGCCGCGCATTTTGTGGGACATCGAAAATGGATGCTTGCAGCCGCGCTATGTCGCCACGTACGAAAACGACTACCGCGACGACCCTCCACCCCGGCGGGCGATTCTTCCACGCCATAGTTTTCTGACCACTACCAGCCTGATCGCCACCCGCGGCTGTCACAATCGATGCGGGTTCTGCTATCTCGCAACCGATGGTCTGCGCATACCATATCGCATGCGCCATCCGCAGCAGGTAGTCGAGGAATTCAAATCAGACGACCAGCCCTATGCGGTTTTCATCGACAACAATCTCGGCTCCCGCCGTGATTATCTCGACGCGCTGTGTAGTGCGTTGCGCCCCCTGAATAAAATCTGGAGCGCCGCGGTCACGATCGACGTCACAGATGATCCCAGCTTGATTCGCAACATGGCGCGGGCGGGATGCACTGGGGTGTTCGTCGGATTTGAGTCACTTTCGGACGACAACCTCGCGGCAGCGCATAAGAAGACGCCCAAGACTTCCGATTACGCGCGCCGCGTGCGGATTTTGCACGACCATGGCGTCCAGGTGAATGGGTCGTTCGTCCTGGGCTTCGACCATGACCGGAAAGACGTCTTCGCACGCACCGCCGAATGGATCGAAGAAAACCGGCTGGAGTGCGCCACCTTTCACATTCTCACTCCTTATCCGGCAACTCCGCTGTTTCGGCAGATGGAGGCAGAAGGCCGGCTCTTGCATCGCAATTGGACTCTCTACGACACCGCCCACGCCGTTTTTCAGCCCAGGCACATGTCTCCCGAGGAGCTCGAGGAGGGCTATGCCTGGGTCTACCAGCGGCTTTTCTCGCATGCGTCGATCTGGCGCCGCCGGCCGCACGACTGGCAGGCTGTCCCTCTCTATCTCGCGATGTCGTACCTCTACAAGCGCTCCAACCGCTTCTGGCATCTGCTGATCAAGCATGATTTGGTGAATCCGGTGTGGAAGCCGCTCGTGGAAATGACGCGCTGGCGGCATGTGCGGTACCGCCGGCAACTCGCGCAGGAGATGTATACAGTTGCCCCGGGGCAAGTGGTTTCGGCAGGCGTCTGACTGGGCGTCGCACCACGCTGGGGTTTTCTTGCGATAAGATCAAAGAGGAATGAATCCGTCCCCTCCCCCAACCGAAGCTGGAGAGAAACCTGTGGCTGCCTCGTCTTCGCACGCGCCGTCCAACTTCGTCCGCGACATTATTCTCGAAGACCTCAAGGCCAACAAACACCATGGCCGGGTGCAGACGCGCTTCCCTCCTGAGCCGAACGGCTATCTGCATATTGGTCATGCCAAGGCGATCTGCATTGATTTCGGTCTGGCCGACGAGTTCGGCGGACATACAAATCTTCGCTTCGATGACACCAACCCCGAGAAGGAAGAAACCGAATACGTGGAATCGATCAAGGCCGATGTGAATTGGCTGGGCTTCAAGTGGGATGGGCTCTTTTACGCGTCCGACTATTTCGATCAGCTCTACGAATGGGCCGTCAAACTGATCAAGGATGGCAAAGCCTATGTCGATGATCTGACGGCTGAGGAAATCCGCAAGCATCGCGGCACGCTCACCGAGCCCGGCAAAGACAGTCCTTATCGCAACCGCCCTGTAGAAGAGAATCTGAATTTGTTTGAGCGCATGCGTGCCGGCGAATTTCCCGATGGCTCGCGCACGCTGCGGGCGAAGATCGATATGGCCTCGCCCAACTTGAACCTGCGCGATCCGGTGATGTACCGCATTCTGCACGCCGAGCATCACCGTACGGGCAACCAGTGGTCCATGTATCCGATGTACGACTTCGCGCATGGGCAGTCGGATTCCATCGAGCGGGTCACGCACTCACTTTGCACGCTTGAGTTTGAAGACCATCGTCCGCTCTACAACTGGTTTATTCAGCAACTGGGCATCTTTCCGTCGCGCCAGATCGAGTTCGACCGCCTGAACCTCACCTACACGCTTCTGAGCAAGCGCAAGCTGTTGCAGTTGGTGCAGGAAGGCCGCGTGACGGGATGGGACGATCCGCGCATGCCCACGCTTGGCGGGATTCGCCGCCGCGGATACACCCCCGAGGCCATACGAAATTTCTGTGGCGCCATTGGCGTGTCGAAGACCAACGGCTCGATCGAACTAGCCATGCTGGAGCACTTCGTCCGGGAAGATCTGAATAAGAGAAGCCCGCGCGTGATGGCGGTGCTGCGTCCCCTAAAAGTTGTGATCGACAACTATCCGGAGAATCAGGTCGAAGAGATGGACGCGGTGAATAATCCCGAAGACACAAGCGCAGGGACGCGGAAGGTACCATTCTCTCGCACGCTTTTCATCGAGCAGGATGACTTCCGCGAAGTTCCACCCAAAGGATACTTCCGCCTCTCCCCCGGCCGCGAGGTGCGCCTGCGCTATGGCTACTTCATTACTTGCCAGAGCGTTGTAAAAAATGACAAAGGCGAAGTGCTGGAGGTGCATTGCACCTTCGATCCTGCAACCCGCGGCGGAAACGCTCCTGACGGGCGCAAAGTGAAATCAACCATCCACTGGGTATCGGCCGCGAACGCCATCGATGCCGAGGTGCGGATTTATGAAACCCTATTCAGCAAGGAAGACCCCAGCAAGGTTGAGGAGGGCAAGGATGTCTTGGATAACCTCAACCCAAACTCGCTCGAAGTGTTGAGCCATGCCAAGGTCGAGCCATCGCTGGCCAATGCCGCTCAAGGTAGCCGGTATCAGTTTGAGCGTTTGGGATATTTCTGCGTCGATCCGGACGCAAAGCCGGGAAAGCCGGTGTTCAACCGTACTGTGGCGCTCAAAGATACTTGGGCGAAGGTGGAGAAAAGAGACAAACCAGCAAAAGGCTGAAGCGATTTAATCAGCCGCGACGTTAGCCGTCTGGTAATTTCTTTGTCATCCTCAAAAAGTCGCAACGCCCGGATCGTTGAGGTCTTTCAGAGCTTTTTGCCCTTGGAACCATTTCAACACGAAGAAAGCATGGACCCCAAATGCCCACAAGGAAAACATGGCGATGAGAGCCAGCATGTCGGCACCATATAAAACTACGCCCGCCAGGAACGCCCAGCGACGGCCGCTGCGTGCGGCAAATCCCAGTCCCAACGCGACGACCACCCACATAGCCGCCGCGCCGTACACCGCAAGAGGATAAAGGTGACCGAGCGTCCTGCCATAAACGCTCAGAAGGTCGATCGCACCGATGCTGACAAAAACGTTGAGCCGCACCGGAAGCAGGCCCGTGCCGAGCGCCGCCAGACCCGCGGCCAGAAAGAAGAAGTTCGCATCGCTTTGGCTGTCGGCACGTAGATCGGTACGTCGCTGCTCCTCAGCCGCCTT
Source organism: Acidobacteriaceae bacterium (assembly GCA_030838305.1). Classification (GTDB taxonomy): domain Bacteria; phylum Acidobacteriota; class Terriglobia; order Terriglobales; family Acidobacteriaceae; genus Sulfotelmatobacter. The sequence continues at coordinate 5,884 of JAUTWY010000622.1, read as the reverse complement.
ATAGTCTTTGTCCGTTTGACCTGCGCCGACATTCAACGTTTGCATGGGGCCACTCCATTCTTGATTGGCGCTACTCTAGTTCTGGGCGGCCGTTTCCACTCCGGCCAGCATCTTGTCTAAATCAGCCCGTGACCAGTAACGCCCATTCACGATCACCGCAGCAATCTTCTGCGTGTTGCGGATGTCGTCGAGCGGATTCGCTTCGAGCAGAACAAGATCCGCCAGTTTGCCTTTCTCGATGGTTCCCAGCCGATCTTCCATCCCGAGAAATTGTGCAGGATTAAGGGTTGCGGTTTGCAGCGCCTCCATGGGCGTGAAGCCGGCGGCCACGAATCTCTGCAACTCTTCATGCAGGCTGAAGCCTGGAAAAACGTAGACGCCCGGAGGCGTATCCGTTCCCGCAAGAAACGGGACACCGGCGCGATGCATCGCGTTCACGACTTCCAGTTCCTTTTGCACAAAGCGCTTTCTCGTGGCCAGGTCGTCGGTGTTGAATTCGTGGGCGATCTCATCCCTGAATCTCTTCCAGGTCACCTCTTTCCAGTACGCGGGAACATATTTGGCCCGTGAATCCTGGGCGAAGGAGGCCTCGTCGATCAGGTTCCCGCCCTGCTCCCAAACCAGCGTCGGACACTGCCAGGTGTGATTTTTCGCCAGCAGCGCAAATAGCTCCGACGCCCGCGCCGGATCGTAGCTGGATAGAAACTTCGTTTCGTTCTTTGCCCCCTTCAGAAACTCGTCTTCCAGCGGTGAGCTGCCTTCAAAAATTCCGATCAGATGCTCAAAACTCTTCTGCCCCGCCTTCGAAGCCTCGGACGCACGAACAGAATCCGGCACATGTCCAACAAAACTGATGTGCCGCTTGCGTGCCTCATCCGCTATGGCAAAAACAGCGTCACGCGGAATTAAAGATTGCAGCTTGATGAAATCCGCCCCACGGTGCTTCAGGTCCCCCACCGCACGCCGCCCATCCGCGGGCGTCTTGATGGCAATCGAACTGGGAAATCGTGGCTGCGGACCATCGAGCATGGGCCCGGAAATTACCATGCGCGGACCAATGAGCGTCCCAGATGTGATCTCCTTCCGCCATTGCTGAAGCACATCCAACTCTCCGCCCATGTCGCGCACGCCGGTCACGCCGTTGGCAATAAAGAGCGGCAATGCAATTTCCTTGCCCTGCGGGAACCAAGTCCCGAAGACCATGTGAACGTGCATGTCCCATAAGCCAGGGATCAAATACTTTCCGCTACCATCGACGTGAACGCCCGGAAATTTCCCTCCCATGCCATGGGCCGAACTGGCGATCTGCTCGATTCTCCCGTCATGGACGATTACAGTGCGATGCGGCTGCGCAGGCGCGCCGGTCGCATCGATCACCGTCACATCATGAATGATTAGGACAGGAACCGGGGGCGACTGCCCGCATCCGATTGCGCACAGTCTGATCCACACAAGTATTAGGAAGAAAAGTCGCTTCATGCCGCCGCAATGGTAAGAGTGCGAAAGCCGATCGTCAACTCTCGCGTTGAGTGCTAGCGGGAAGCCTCAGGAGGCTTCTGCCGCAGCAGGTCTTCCACGTCTCCAATCTTTTCTCCCAGCAGGTTGAGCTTGCGCGCCAGACCCTGAATGTCGGAAGCGGCGCGCCGGTTGACGTCGTAATCCAGTTCGCTGCGGAGGCGGTCGCGAGAGTCCTGCCGGTTCTGGCTCATCATGATGACCGGCGCCTGAATCGCCGCTAGCATGGAAAGAAACAGATTCAGCAGGATGAATGGGTACGGATCCCAGGCCGATCGTCGCAACATTGCATTGATGGTCACGTAGATGCTGAGGACAAAAGCAAACGCGATAATAAAAGTCCAGGAGCCGCCAAAGCGCGCCACTGAATCGGCAACGCGCTCTCCAAATGTCTCTTTCTCTTCGATCATCACGTTGGCATTGCGGGTGGCTCGGAGTCGCACCAGTTGCTGGGCGCTGTGAAATTGCCGGCCCAGCACAGCCAGCATATCCATACCCGCATGCGGCTTGCGCTCCAGGAGCACGGCAATATCCTCGCGGTCGACCTCGACGCACTCGCACTCTTCGAGCGCCGTAGCGCTGGTCTGGTGGGGCGTTTGCTCAAGCATGGAAGCAAAGCCGAAGAATTCGCCGGCGCCGGGTTCGTCCACTACCACTTCCTGATTATCCTCATCCACCGTGGCCACGCGAACCCTGCCAGTGACCAGGACATAAGCGCGCCCGCCGGCATCGCCCATTTTCCAGATGCGCTGCCGCGGAGCGAATGTTTTGACTTCGACTTGCCCAGCCAGAACGGCAGTCTCATCGTCGTCGAGAAGAGCAAAAAGGGGTACCCGCTTCAGTACTTCGGGACGGCATGCCATGAATCACCTCGTCGCAGGAGCAAACGCGCTCAATCTACCAGAAAACCCGACCAGGGCAGAAGCGAAGAGGTGTCAGGCGTAGCCGTTACGGCGGCGAGGTGTTGGGCTGAAGTGCTGATTGCTAAGTGCTGATGGTTAACGCTATCCGTGCACGTGCGGACTTTGCGCGGGATTGGCATGGTGCGTGGCCGGTTCCTTCACGACCTTGACTTCAAAACTCACCGGCAAGGTCTTTGGAGGATAGCAAGCGGCATTGTCGCAAGCCTGGTAGCGGAGCACGCCGTGCATCACGTATTTGCCAGGAACCACTGAGCGCAGAGGATGTACCCCAACCGCGATGGTGAAGTCTCCGCTGTACACGCTCAGCTTTTCGTCGGGCGAGAAGGGGAATGTCATGTCGGCGCCTGCAGGGTAGCTAATCTTCCCCAGAATAATGTCAGTAGGCAGGTCCATCTTCAGGGCGGTGGGGATCAGAAATTCCGACTTGGGGGAATTCGAATTGACGTGATAGCCGTGTGGGACACGAAAATTCAGGTCCACCATGGTTTGCTTGGTGCGCTGCGCCGTAACCTGCGGTATCGCCGCCATCGACAGGGTTGGAGGCTTGCCCTGCGTTTGCGCGGGTGAGAGGATCGCAGGCAACAGAAGAAGAAAGGCGAGCGCGGCATACCTTCGCCCTGCGCCGCGAGTCCTCGGATCGTGCCGTTCAGTTTGTTGGTCGATCATGGCGAAATCAATTCTGGCAGCCCGGATAGTCCCCCATCCCGGCAACGTTCTGGATCATATTTCTGGATCATAGACTGATTGCCGCGCTTGTTCTATTGTCACTTCTGAGGCTGTGAAGTCACGGCATTGTCTGCGGCCGAGGCTTGGCTCGCGGCCGGCCGTGTATTGAGCGCCTCTTTGATCGCATCCTCAATTTCGGCTTTGCCTCTCAATCCAACGATTTTGTCCACGATTTTTCCGTCCCGCGCGATCAGGAACGTTTCTGGCAGGCCGGGAATGCCGCCGTATTGGTCCCCGACTGCCTCTTTCCCAATCAGAATGGGATAATTCACGCCCATATCTTTGGCGAACTTGCCGATATCCTCTTTGCTCGCGTCGTCCATGGCAACGCCGACAATCTGCAATCCCTGTGATCCGTACTGCTTCTGAAAGTCAACGAACCAGGGCATCTCGATTTTGCACGGACCGCACCAGGTCGCCCAGAAATTCAGTAGCACCGCCTTGCCGCGAAAATCCGACAGCCGCGTGGTCTTGCCGTCAAGCGATTCGAGGGAGAAATCCGGAGCAGGACTCGATTGTGTCAGACGGGTCGTCCGCGGCCCGTCCGTGTGTCGCGCCTTGTGGTAGCCGACATATAGCATTAGTGCGACAACGAACGCCACCACGACCAGAACCAGAGGACTACGTTTCACGGGAATTCTCCATTCGCAACCTTCAATCTCACAGCGCGAACCGGTTCAAAAACGAAAGCCAGTTCGAAATCATAGTAAAGCGTCCGCTCACCAGCAACACTCCGAGCGCGATCAGTAGGCCGCCACTGGCCACTTCCAGCGCATGCATGTGCGAGCGGAAGCGGCTGTAAAATTTCAGGAAACGCTCCATCAAAAGGGCGGTCAGCAAAAACGGTACGGCTAGTCCCAGCGAATATATCGCCAGGAGGAGAGCGCCTTTGAGCAACGTGCTCTCCTCCGCGGCTACAGCGAGAACTCCAGACAGAATCGGGCCCAGGCACGGAGTCCAGCCGAAGGCAAAGGCGAAGCCGATCACAAACGCACCGATAGGAGTGCTGCTGCCCTTCACATGATGCAGGCGAGCATCCGTATAGAGCGCTTTGATCTTGAAGATGCCAGTCAGGTGCAATCCGAAAAGAATGATGACGACTCCCGCTATCCGGGCAATGGTGTTCTTATAAATCCCCAGCACCTGGCCGACCCCGGTCGCTGCCAGGCCAAGCGCGATAAAAACAACGCTGAACCCCAGGATAAACACGATGGAGTTCACCATCACCCGCCGCATGAGCTGCGCCTGCGGTGCTTTGAGTTCTTCAAGGCCAACACCCGAGATCAGAGAGAGGTATCCCGGCACCAGCGGCAGGACGCAAGGCGAGAGAAAGGAAGTCAGGCCCGCAACAAATACGAGGATCATCGAAGGAGGGGGGAGGCTCGACATGCGTCTTTATTGTACCCGCCGGAGTTGGTCTCCGTAAGCCATCAGATGATCGCAGCAGGGTTAGGTTTCATATGGAGAGCGAAATTCCGGATTGATCAGCGTGGTTTCGAAGGCAGTTGAGCTGGAGAAGGAGCACCGGGTTCGTTCAAATCCGGCGCAGATTCCGACAGCATCTTTCGCAGAAACCCGAATGGCATGGAGGCGGTGAGCACAGCGCGCTCATTCTCCTGCTTTACCTTAAGACTGTCGAAGAAGTCCTTCACATCGGCATCCGTGCCATGCATACCTACCGAAGTCTCCGCGGCGTGCGTTAGGGCAACGAACAACGTCAGCTTTTCGGTGATGGCGCGGGCATCGTCGGATGATTGGGTATAAGCCTCGGCGCGCAGATGAACTGCATTTGCCCTGAGATGAAGCGGGCTCAGATAAGTCCCCGAGATGACAATGGTTGCCGGCTTGGTGAAGACCGTGCTCCAGGCAGCGGCGCCGGGGGCGGAAGGATCGACGCGCGCCACGATCCACGCCAGACTCGCCAACTGAACGTGCTTGTAGTATTGCCGCAACAAAGCCGGGCCTCCGAATGGAGACGCCAACCGCTTCGACCGGTCAACGATTCCCTGGATGACCGCGGGGTCGTCGTGATTGGAGGCGGCCACCGAATCAGGGCTCAGCACGGCCACGTGCAGCGATCTTCGTTCCACCCGAATTGTGAAGATTTCAACTGAGTGGTAGTTCTCCACCGATTGCGCGATTTGCCGCAGATACGCAGTCAGACGCTCGCTGTGAAATTTTCCTTCCAGCACTTCCGAAAAGCGCGGCTCTCGAGCTGCACCGCCAGTTCCGCCGCCCGGCCAATGAGCGGGATAGTGGATGGCGAAGGCGGCCTCATCGAGATCGCGCTCGAACTGGAATCCCGTCTCGCGGATGAAGCGCTCATACTCCGGATCGTGGCTGACGGAAGGCAATTCCTTGCCCGAGTTCGCCCGGCGCGCCGACTTGAGATTGAGATAGAAAAATGCGTCTGCCCCGGGCAATAACCTGGCAGGCTCAGGCGGAGCATGTTTTCGCAGTTGGACGGCAAGGGTCACCGCCGCGGCGACGATTACGACCACCAGGGCGATGGGGTAGGTGCGTCTAATTCGCATGGAATGCGGTCAGGCCTGCAATCATAGCACTGACCTCTTGTGCCGGAAGCTTTTCGGGATTTTCGGTGACGTAAATTCGATTGTGTAAAAGCGAGAGGGTGTAAGTTGGCTTTGGCCTCACGAGCTAAAGCCTTTCCGAAAAGGAGACCTACACCCAATGGCGAAGATAATCCCGATCACGGAGCA
>JAUTWY010000572.1 GCA_030838305.1 Acidobacteriaceae bacterium | reverse complement strand
GCGCAGGATCTGGTCGGGCGAGATGGAGAAACCGCACTTCGGACAGACGGTGTTGAGTGACGCCAGGACCTTTGGCGAGATTGATTTTCTCTTTGCGGGGCATCGCATCTATTTGGGTGCCTAACTGGTGCCTAAGCCGGGGTAAAAGCGGGTAAACCGGGCCAATTCGCCGAGGTCGGACGCTCGCTAAGTTCCAGAAAACCTACGTCAGGGCAATCCCGAGGGATACGCTGGTTGGTCAGGCGCTCTAACCAGCTGAGCTAACCGCCCATCCTTGACAACTCCATTATTTCACAACCACTTCAGAGGACTGGCTCATCCCGCCGGAAAAATCTTGCCAGGCCGGCCGCGGATTCTTATTGACATCCGCGGCGCTGACGAGCTGGGCTGGTACATTGGCTCGCAGCTCTTAGTTCACGGTGAAGACGGTGGAGCTGGTAGCGCCTCCTCCGGGTGTAGTGACGGAGATTTTCCCCGTGACCGCCCCGCTGGGTTCCGGCCGTCAAAGGCATAGAGCACATTACACTGCGCATGCGACGAGATGGTCGCGGCGATCTGCGCTTTGTGTGAGTGTACGCGACGGGTGAAAATTCGATCAAACGCTCAGTTTCCTCTCAGCCTGCTAGACTGACGCCGTGCGCCGTCTGATCGTCAATGCAGATGATTTCGGATTCACTGCCGGCGTCAATCGCGCCATCGTCGAAGCGCACACGCATGGGATCGTGACTTCCGCAACGTTGATGGCGAATGGACCCGCGTTCGATGACGCCATAGTTTCGGCCAAGGCTGTTCCTCATCTCAGCGTGGGCTGCCATGTCGTACTGATCGACGGCGAGCCAGTTCTCGATCCGAAACAGATCCCTTCCATCACTTCAGAAAGCGCCCTTTCAGAAAGCTCGGGCCGTGCTCGCTTCCACGAAGGACTGAAATCTTTTGCCGCGCGCGCGCTGGCTGGACGCCTGACTGCGGACGAGATCGAGAGCGAGGCCATCGCCCAGATTCGCAAACTGCAGGCAGCTGGCATTCACGTTTCTCATGTGGATACTCACAAGCATACACACTTATTTCCGGCTGTACTGCGGCCCTTGCTGCGCGCCGCCCGCTCCCGCGGCGTCCGCGCTGTGCGAAATCCGTTTGGCCCACGCAAGCCACTTAAGTCCAGCGAGTTGTTGCGGCGCCCCGGTCTGTGGACGCGTTATGCCGAGGTACGCATTCTTCGCGTGCTTGCGTCCAAATTCCGCAACGCTGCGAATCGAGCAGGCATGGTAACGCCTGATGGCACCCTCGGCATTGTGGTAACTGGCGCACTCGATGAAAAACTGTTCCGCGCCATCACCGCGATCATCCCTGAAGGCACATGGGAATTCGTGTGTCACCCCGGCTATAACGATGACGACCTGAAGTTAGCCAATACGCGCCTGCGGGAATCGCGGGAAACCGAGTTGCGCGTTCTGACCATGCCCGAAGCGCGGAAGTTACTGTTGCACCAGGGGATTTCCTTGATCTCTTACCACGAACTGTAGCAAACGAACCAAGCGCATAGCTCCACGCTTGTGCTCAGGCCGGCGGCACGGCTCGTCTCCAAACTTTCGTAACCTTAGTCAAACCCGCCGGGAGGGCTATGATTGCGTTAGATCTACCTCATCAGAATCGAGCTTGGGGGCCCTTTATTATGTCTGCCTCGGGCGCAGCAGCGCGAGCCATCTTGGACCTGCGCCTCCGTGTGTGGGGCATGGGCGCTAACAATCAGCCTTTCCACCAGAATGCTACGGCACAGAATGTCAGCCGGACCGGAGCCTGCATCTGCGGTCTCGAGCATGACGTTAAGGTGGGCGACGTCATCGGCATTCAATACGAGAACAAGAAGGCTCGCTGCAAAGTAATCTGGGTGATGGAAGCCAGCGGGTTAAAGAAAGTACAAGTAGGGGTTCAGTTGGTGGCGGACCAGGAGTGCCCGTGGCTTTCTCAATTGCCTGCGGAAATGCGAACGAATTTGCCGGCTGGGATTCCCGACAATCGCCGAAGATTTCAGCGTCATAAAATCTCATTTCCAGTCGAATTGCGCGACGAGCGCGTGAATACTCCCATGCGGGTGAGTGCCACTGACATCAGCGGCAACGGCTGTTACATTGAGACAGTCATGCCCTTCCCCGTTTCCACGCTGTTCCGTGTGGAATTCTGGATCGACGAGGAACGCGTTTCGGGCACCGCTACAGTTCGGACGCGCGATCCCGGAGTTGGCATGGGCATCGAATTTACCGGTCTTAAGGAAGACGTAAAACAATTGTTTCAGGCGCACCTGGATAAGATTGACACGAGTATTTCCTCGCAAAAGCAGAAACCCTCCGAATAGCCCGGCGCGAAAACGCTGTTTCCGCGCGTCACCCCGCCGGAACCTGTAGAATCTGCATCGTCTACCATTTCCTGCCATCGAATTACAGACCCTTGCGGAATTACTGAAAGCAGCGGAGCTCGCGAATGAAAATTGGGATCACATGTTATCCCACCTACGGCGGCAGCGGCGTGGTGGCCACTGAACTCGGCCTGGAACTGGCCCAGCGCGGTCACGAGATTCATTTCATCTCTTATGCCCAACCGATCCGTCTGCGCGGCGAGGAACACAACATTCACTACCACGAAGTCGAAGTGTCCCGCTATCCGCTCTTCGATTATCCGCCTTACGATCTCGCGCTGGCTACGAGGATGGCCGAAGTGGCGCAGTTATACGATCTCGATCTGCTCCACGTGCACTACGCGATTCCGCACTCGGTAAGCGCATTGTTAGCGCGCCAGATGCTTGCGGATGGTCCGCGCGGGCGACGGCTTCCCTTCGTGACCACGCTTCATGGCACCGACATCACTCTGGTGGGCCTGGACCGCTCCTATCTGCCCATCACGCGTTATTCGATTGACCAGAGCGACGGCGTCACTGCGATATCCAATTACTTGCGCGACCGCACCATGCGGGTTTTTGATGTTAAGAAAGAAATCGAAGTCATTTACAACTCTGTAAACTGCGACGTCTATACAAGAATCAAGAACCCCGAAAAGCTTCGCGCCGAATATGCGCCCGGCGGTGAGAAGCTGCTCGTGCACCTCTCCAACTTTCGTCCGGTGAAGCGTCTTTCTGATGTAATCGAAATCTTCGACCGTGTGCGAAAGCAAATTCCTGCGAAACTATTGCTGATCGGCGACGGCCCGGACCGTTCTGTGGCCGAATGGTTGGCGGTACAAAAAGGAATTCATGAAGACGTGCTGTTTCTGGGCAAACAGGACCAGGTGCAAGAAAAGCTGGGGATCGCCGATATTTTGCTGATGCCGAGCGAATTGGAATCCTTCGGCCTGGCAGCGCTCGAAGCGATGGCGTGTGAAGTGGTTCCGATCGCGACCCGCACCGGCGGCGTGCCCGAAGTCATTGAAGATGGAATCAGTGGATACCTGGCCGAGGTTGGCGATGTGGACACGATGGCCGGCTATGCAATCGAACTGCTCAACGATGAAAGCCGGCTGCGGACCATGGGAAAAGCGGCGCGAGAAATGGCGCGGTCCAAGTTCTGCGCCAGCAAAATCGTTCCGCAATACGAGGAGTTTTACCGGCGGGTGATCGAGCGTTCTTCGTAGAACGCTTCCGGAACCGCGCCCATCGCCTGCAAAAGGGGAAGCCGAATGCGCACCAGCGTTCCCTTCCCTTCGCCGCTATCAATCGTCATGCGTGCCGCATCCCCATACAAAACCTGAAGACGCTCAGAAATATTGGCCATGCCAATGCCCGCGCCTTCCGAACTCATCGGCTGCGTCGCGGCCATGCCCACGCCATCATCTTCCACTTCAATGATTAGGCGGGAGTCCGAGAGGCGGCTGCGCAAATAGATGCTGCCGCCTTCCACCATTGACGAGAGTCCGTGCTTGATCGAGTTTTCCACCAGCGGCTGCAGCAGCATGCTGGGCACCATGACATCAAGCGAGGCAGGATCGAGTTCCTTTACCACCCGCAGTTTATCGTTTCCGAAACGCACCACTTCGATGTCGAGATAATTGTCGATAAATTCCACTTCTTCGCGCAGCGGCACGAAAGAGTCCGTGCTGTTGAGCAAACGCCGGAGAATTGTCGCCAGCTTGGAAATCACTTCGCGGGCCGTATCCGGATCGAAGCGTACCAGGGAAGAAATCGAGTTCAGGGTGTTGAAGAGAAAATGAGGATTGATCTGGTTTTGCAACGCTTCCATGCGCGCGTGCAGCAGCAAGCGCTCCTGCTCCTCCAGTTTGATCTGAATGCGGACGCTGTTGAAAATCTTGAGTTCGATTCCGATCGCCATTGCCGACGCCGCATAAATCGCCGCTTCGACCCACAGGTTGTTGCTGTCAAGGCTGAAAATGGAACGCGGAAAGTATCGAAACAATTGGCTCTGCACGAAACGCAGCCCAACGATCGTAGTGAAAAACATGATTTGCCAGTCGAACAGGCGCGGGGTCGGCAGGTTGCGGCGGATCAGCCGGTAAATGCTGAGATCGATGAAGGGAGAGAAAGACCAGATGTCGTCCTTGTCCGCCGCCAAGGTGCGCAGTTGCCCAGCAATGAAGCCGCAGAGCGCGCCGAAAGGCAGCGCCGCCCATTCCCCATACATCAGAGCGGGTATGGCCATGAGCACTCCGCCTAATACGCCCGCCCAGCGGCCGCCGATTGCACCGAGCAAAAGAGCGGTCTCGAAGGTTAGATCTCCGGCGAGGAAGCTCTTAACGGAAAGCCGAATCCACACTCCGATCGCAATCGGCAGTGCCATCGCCAGGACCAGGTAAACCTTCTGCCGAAATACGCGTTCTTCCCGAAACAACAGCGACTTGAATTCCTTGGAGCGCACCAAACTGCTGGACACGGCCGCCGCCACGCCGAGCTTCAAGACGAGTTGAATAAGAATCAGGCGCGGTTCCATGACGTTTTGAGAGCCAGCCGCTCTAAGTGAAAACTGTAGCACGAAGGGGACGCCCGCCATCCTGGGAGGGAGTTCTGGTTTGGTCGTCAACAGTGCTATCTTGCCGGACGCGAATCCCGAACAGATTTTTCCCTGGCATCTCTTTTTGGCGGTGTTTGGAAGGTGCAATCCAGATCAAAAAGAATCAGATCGCATCTGCAAAATCTTTGGAATGAACAAGCCAAGGACTCCTCCGCTTGGTCCAGCTAAAATATTGAATCGAATGATTTACCCGCAAGATATTGCGGAGAAGGAACTTAGCTGCCGTAGTTCGGTTTTGAAAGATCGTGTGAAGACTTAGAACAATAATCGGATATCGAGGGCTGTGCGCAAGGTTGGATGTCACAAGGTGGCTCTGGATTTCGATGCAGCGATTGCGAGGAATGGCGAGCCGCGACTTGGGAATCCGCAAAGTGAATGAAGAAAGCCGTAAGTTGCGACACCTGAAAGTCATTTCTTCAGGAAGGAGCGCAGGTCAACCCCGGTCATCTCCTTTGGTTCATCAACTCCCAAGATTCCCAGCATGGTTGGCGAAATATCGCGCAGCGAGCCTTTGGGCTTAAGTGTGAATTGGCTGGCATTCTCTGCGACGACAATGAAAGGCACGGGATTGGTGGTGTGCGCGGTGTGCGGTCCGCCGGTCGCGGGGTCGATCATCATTTCGGCATTGCCATGATCGGCGGTGATGAGCATAGCACCGCCTTTGGCGCGGACTGCTTTTTCGATGCGGCCAAGGCAAGCGTCGACGGTTTCGACCGCCTTCACTGTGGGCTCAATCTTGCCCGAATGGCCGACCATGTCGGCATTGGCGAAATTGACGATCATCACGTCAAAGGTTCCGTCCTCG
>JAUTWY010000482.1 GCA_030838305.1 Acidobacteriaceae bacterium | reverse complement strand
TCAGCGAGGCTTACTCTGCTTTACGCAGGCGAGAAGCTGGAATTTGATGCCGAAGAGCAGATCGAAGTCACTTCCCCGAAAGATACAGGCATCCTGTTCTACAAGGGAGTTCCGCTACCGATCTATGGGACCAGCATATCCTTTGCGGAGAAGGGAACGGCCATTTTGTCGGACGCCGAACGGCGCCCGGCGATCACGAATTTGCACCGAGGCCAGAACTCAGTTGTGAAGCGGATAGGTTATAGCCTCTTCTCGGAAATCGCGACGCTGCTCACCGCCGGACAGCCAGCAGCCTATGCGGGGGCGCCGACGTTGGATCTACATATTGCGCTGTTGAGAGAGATGATCGTTGCCTGCGGGATTACCCTGGCGGAGGTGCCCCCAATCCCGACAGGTCATCCGTTCATAGCCTGTCTTACGCACGATGTGGATCATCCCTCAGTCCGCGAGCACCGCTGGGACCACACCATGTTCGGCTTTTTGTATCGTGCGGTTTTCGGTTCGGTGGGCCAGCTCATCCGGGGACGAATTCAGTTCAACGATCTGATCACGAACTGGGCAGCGGCGTTCAAACTACCTTTTGTCTACATGGGCGTTGCCAATGACTTCTGGTGCGGTTTCGAGGATCGGTACCTGCAATTAGAGAAGGGACTTGGGTCAACCTTCTTTGTGATTCCTTTCAAGAACTATGCGGGTAAAGACACTCAGGGCCTGGCCCCTCGAAAGCGAGCTTCCCGCTATCAGGCCAGAGACATTGCTAATGCCATCAGGAAAATCGTGGAGGCGGGCTGCGAGGTCGGCTTACACGGAATCGACGCTTGGCTGGACAGCCCCAGGGCGTACGACGAATTACAAGAGATACGTAATCTAACCGGGTCCTCCAAAATCGGCGTCCGGATGCACTGGCTCTACTATGGCAACCAGTCGCCGATGGCTCTGGAGCAGGCGGGGGCGGCCTACGACTCTTCCGTTGGTTATCGAGAAACCGTTGGATATCGTGCCGGAACCACCCAAGCCTTCAAGCCGCCCGAGGTGGAACGGCTGCTTGAGTTACCCATGCATGTGATGGATACGGCTCTGTTCTATCCCGACTACCTCGGCTTATCGCCGCGAAAGGCGGGGGAGCGTCTGGGCGCAATGGTCGATCATGCGGCCCGGATGGGAGGCTGCCTCACCATCAATTGGCATGATCGCAGCCTGGCTCCGGAAAGACTGTGGGATGGCTGTTATCGTGACTTGATTCAGGATTTCAAAAGTCGAAACGTATGGTTTGCGACAGCTGGGCAAGCCATTTCGTGGTTTCAAAAGCGCCGCTCGGTAGTGTTCGAAATGGAGAACGGTGAATCGGATGCAGTGTTCGCAAGGGTCACGGGCCATCATGATGCCGGGGCCCCCGGCCTGCGATTGCGAGTTCATAGGCCGAGAGAGCCATTCCAGATCGCGCCCTCGGGTTCAGAAACATACGTGGATATTGCCTTCGACGAAAATCTGGATGCACGGGTTCCCGTTGGAGTGAGTGCGTGAGTGTTCAGGGCGCGGACGGTACAGTGCCCAACCGCAGAACGCAACCTGGCCAAGGATGGCAGACGATGAAGCGCGATTCCTTTATCATTGCTCCGAACGACCGGATTCTGGTAACAGGCGCCGCGGGTTTTATAGGTTCTCGCGTAGTAGAGAGCTTGTTGACCCTCGGATTCCTAGACCTGGTTTGTCTCGTAAGGCCCTCCAGCGACGAGGAGCGTATCGATAGGATTGTGAAGAACAAGCCGGCATTCGCGAAGATTGAAGTAGTCAAAGGCAACCTCCTGTCTCGGGAGGACTGCGAGGCCGCATGCAAAGATGTGGCGGTAATACTTCATTTGGCTGCTGGGACCGGCGAGAAGTCCTTTCCGGACGCGTTTATGAATACTGTCGTCGCCACGCGCAACTTGCTCGACACCAGCCTGCGGTGCGCGCGTCTGCAGAGACTTGTATTGGTAAGCTCATTTGCCGTATATACAAACCGTCAGAGATCGCAGCTACTGGATGAGTCGTGCCCAACAGAAGAACATCCGGAACTCCACGGTGACGCCTATTGCTATGCCAAGGTCAAGCAGGAGCAGATTGTTTTTGAGTATGGAAGGAATTACGGAATCCCTTATGTCGTCGTGCGGCCAGGTACTGTGTATGGCGGAGGAAACGCTCAAATTACAGGCCGCGTGGGCCTTGGCACGTTCGGCCTTTTCTTGCATCTGGGGGGATCGAATACAATACCGTTCACCCACGTTGAGAACTGCGCGGAGGCTATCGCCCTCGCCGGCCTGGTCGCAGGCGTCGATGATCAGATCTTTAACATCGTCGACGATGATCTCCCATCGAGCCGTCGGTTTTTGAGTCAGTACAAGCAGAACGTAACAAGCTTCAAATCAGTCTATGTGCCTCACCTTGTCAGTCATACTTTCTGCTATCTGTGGGAGAAGTACTCCCGGTGGTCGCAGGGGCAATTGCCACCCGTCTTCAACCGCAGACGCTGGAGTGCCGAATGGAGGAAGACGGCCTATTCAAATGAGAAGCTAAAGACCCTGCTGGG
>JAUTWY010000449.1 GCA_030838305.1 Acidobacteriaceae bacterium | reverse complement strand
GCCCCAGTCGAAAAAATAAGGTTCGGCCGGATTCAGTTCCGCCGCGCGCTGATACTCTCGGACCGCTTCAAGAGGATTATTAAGTTTCTCGCAGGCCTCGCCTATCAAGTGATGTGACTCTGCCTTCTTCTGGCTGGATCTATTGAGCGCGGTTAGCAATGCCTGAAGGTCGGTGCGCGCTCGTTCATAATCACCGGTGTTCGCACGGGCCAGCGCCAACTGGTAGCTGCTGTCATAGTCGTTGGGCTTCAATTGTGAAGCCCGTTCAAGAAAGACTAGAGCGTCTGCCGCCCTCCCCTGATCGACAAGCAATTTGCCCAATTGATAATTCGCGTCGAAGCTCGCGGGTTGGCTTTCAACGGCTTCGCGCATAGATTGTTCCTTTGCGGTGTTGGAACTAAGCGGGACGGCGGCCGCCGGTTGCTTGCTCAGCGAGGCCGTTGCCTTAGCGAGCGCCTCCCGATTTCTGACAATCGTATCGGAGCCATGACCGCCTAAATTTGTGGTGTCAGTTACCCCGGCAACGGTGAAGTGCGGCTCATCAAAGAATTCAGGAAGTTCAGAAGAAGAATCGTGGGGCCCTGATTCTTTTCCAGATTGCAGAGTAATGTCTATTGTTCTCGATTCGTCTGATGCGAGGCTGAAAGGAGGTACCGTAGCGTTGGCATAACCACCCATCTCCGCGCGTAAAGTGTAGTCGCCTCGGGGCACCGCCGAAAAGCGATAAGCCCCGGCCGCATCGGTATGCACGGCGACAAGTGCGGCATTCTTGATCTGGAGGCAAACTGTGGCACCGCTTAACGGGCGACCCCGCGAATCTCGCACGAACCCCTGCACGATGGCTGTCATCGCGGGTTCCGCGTGTGCCTGAGCGGATTGTGCCTCAAGTGCGAGCGAGCCCAGTAGGGACATCAACGCCAAAATCCAGGCTCGGACGCAAAAACAGTTCATGTTGAGGAAACGGCCCATAAAATGAGCTTAAATCGAGGATGTAAGTTAGATCAGTCCGGCTCGTTGGTTCGCAATTTTAGCCGCTCGCATCACGTTACGCAATCGTGGGTGTGAATGGTTTCGTTAGCTTGCCGTCGACACTGGTACTGCCTGACGTGTTAAGAGGTCGACGTAGGCTTCCGCAACTATTTGTTGTTTGTCGATTCCAAAGTCTATGAGCAACATGGCAGCGATGCTTTTTCCCTCCTGTTCACTCTGCCCCGGCTTGAGAACGACTTCGAGTTCCAGAAATTCGCCAAGCCCTTCCACCTCGTCTATGTGTACGCGAGTCTGTCCGACAAGGTAAAGCGTCCGCATCTTTGTGACCACGCCCGTTCTGCCCAGCGTTGCGGTCAGGATGTCGAGCAGGACCTTCGGGTCCGTAGTGCGGGCGATGAGGTAGCGTGAGCGGCGCGCGTCGGCAAGGTCATCTCTTTCATACCGGATTAGCTCCCCTTGATCCGGTGCAAGTATCCGCAGCTTTAGCCGTGCTCCATTGCACTTGAAAAAGAAATCTTCTTGACGAAGGGTCTCTGGAGCTCCACCGCTGAGACGAGCAGCCACGGCTTCTGCCGCCGTTCTGTTCTTTAAAATAGCCTTGATCTCGATGTTCGATGGCATGTTCCGCCCCAACAAGATAGTCTACACATCGTCCTTAGTGTCAATAGACTTGAATGCTCTGCCGCTCCTGGGTTACGTTCATGATGGTTGCATCATTCGAATCGCGCTCGTGGTGCGGCGCAAGGAAAACGTAGAATGAATTCCGATCAACGGGCTGCTTTCATAACACGCCGCCAATTTGTCACTTCCTCCGCTGCGGTTTTAGCGGCGAGCGGTTTCGCGCGCGATGCTCGCGCCAACGAATATCTTGTGGAGCGACCCCAACAAAGCGGCCGCGGTCCATTTCGAGTCATCATTGACACCGACCCTGGAGTTGATGACGCGTTAGCTTTGTTGCTTGCCATGCGCTCGCCAGAGTTGAAAATTGAAGCGATCACCCCGGTAGCGGGCAATGTGCCTTTGGAACTTACCCTCCCCAACGCTCTACGCATGGTTGAGATCGCAGGCCGTGCCGACATCCCCGTCGCTGTGGGCGCAAAGGCTCCCCTGATGCGCCGCTTGGTGACAGCCGCGTACGCGCATGGCGAGAATGGACTGGGCGGTGCTGTCTTTCCTGAACCGAAAATCCATCCAGTGAATCAGCCCGCTGCGGAATTAATACGCCAAATTGTGAGGAAGTTCCCTGGAGAAGTCACGCTGCTTACCATTGGACCCCTTACGAATATTGCAACAGCATTGAACCTGGATCCCGAGCTTGCGGGAATGGTTCGAGCAATCGTGATGATGGGGGGATCTTTATCTGGAGGAAACATCACGCCCGCGGCAGAGTTCAATATCTACGTCGATCCGGAAGCAGCGCGTATCGTATTTCAATCTGGGATTCCAATCACAATGGTGGGGCTCGATGTTACGCGCAAAACGTCTCTTACTGAAGAACATCAGCGCCAACTCCAGGCCGGGCAGAACCCCGTCAGCCAAGCCGCTGCAACCATCGCCCGTAACGCCCTCCAGCATAATCGCGAGCGGGGATTTGTGGTTGGACCGAATATGCACGATTCTCTCGCAGTGGCAGGTTTTATCGACCCGTCGTTATTGAAGTTGAAGGAATATTACATTGATGTCGAAACCACCGGCGAACTCACAGCGGGTGAAACGCTGGGCTACAGCCCCGATGCCGGTGATTTGCGGCGACGTCCGGGAATGGAAAAAGATGCGGCGGCAACGAACATGCCCATTCGAGGTTCGGCTCCAACTCTTGCCAGCACTCGAACGTCACCGGTAGTGCGCGATAAATTTGTGCCGAATGCCAGCGTCGCCGTGAACGTGGATTCAGCAAGGTTCTTCGAGTTACTCATTGGCCGCTTGTCGGGAAAGCAATGATCGTCGGCCAAGTCCTACAGAATTTCTCCACTACAGAGGCTAATACATGAAACCAGGGCGTGTTTGGTTTTGCGCAGCATCGTTCCTATTACTGATGAGTCTCACATCGTGGGGTCAGGAAAAGCGAAAGATCATTATCGATCAGGATGCCGCTGGACCCGGAGGAACGGACCAGCAATCAATGCTCTTGCTCATCCAATCGCCGCAGACCGATGTTTTAGGCATCACAGTAGTGACGGGCGATCAGTGGCTGCACGCGGAGGTGGCGCACACATTGCGCATGCTCGAACTCATCGGACGAACCGACATCCCCGTTCTGCTGGGAGCCGAGTACCCGCTGGTGAGGCGTCAGCAAGAGACGGAGCAATGGGAACAGCGCTATGGTTCCGTGGCATGGCTGGGCGCGTGGACGCCTCGCTTTTATCATACGCCGGACGAGTTAGGAGCGATGCTGGAAGGTAAGCCCACGACTCGGCCCGTCGACGAAGACGCCGCTCACTTTCTGGTCCGTATGGTTCATAAGTTTCCGAACCAGATTACGATTTATGAGGGCGGTCCAATGACGAATCTCGCTCTGGCAATTTCCATTGATCCCCAGTTCAGTGGGTTGGTTAAAGAGCTTGTGTTCATGGGCGCCAGCTTCAACCCGCGAACCGACGACCCGGAATTTGTGAACGCCCCAACCCACGAATTTAATATCTGGTTTGATCCAGAAGCAGCCCACATTGCGTTGCAAGCACCCTGGAAGAAAATTGTGTGCACGCCAGTAGATATTTCGGTGAAAACCAGACTCACTACGGACTTGGTGAACCGAATCAAAGCGGCTGACTCTCCCGCTGCGCACTACATCGGCAAGTATGCGCGCCTGCGCGGCAATTACGATTATTTGTGGGATGAACTGGCAGCGGCGGCGTGGCTGGATCCGAGCATTATTACGAAAAAAGAAACGCTCTTCATGGATGTCGACCTGGATCGCGGCGCGGGCTACGGCAACACGCTGAGCTGGGTTGCGCGCGATAAGCCCAAGATCGAAGTGCAACCGGTCGAGGTGCAGGACGATCTGGACCTCGACAAGTTTTATAAAATGTTTGTGGATCTGCTGACCGCTCCGACTCCCAAAGTTCACTGATCACGAATTGTTCCGCAGTGTTATTGCGGAAGTTGCGCGAGCATGCTCTTCGCCTGTGAATGATCCGGATGCTGGTTGAGAAGGTCACGTAAGACCGCCCGAGCCTTGTCCGGCGCGGCTTCCAGCACGTACACTCTGGCGAGGTTCAGGTATGCCTGATCGAACACCGGTGCGACGCGAATGCACTGTTCCAAGGTCGCTACTGCCTCATCCCGCCGCCGCGTGCGCAAGTACAGTATTCCGAGGTTGTTCAAAGCTTCCGGATAGTCCGGGCGCGATTTCAAAGCTCTCTGTAAATAATCGAAGGCGCGCACGGTGTCATCAGCCTGCGCGAACACCATTCCCAGCCCGTAGTTTGCGTCGGCATCCGCCGGACTGGCTGCAAGAGCGCGCTCGAACGTCTTGCGAGCCTCGGTCCAGTCTTTCTGCAAGCGATACCCATTGGCCAGATTGACGAGCGCGATCAGATGATCAGGACTAAGGCGCACGGCCTCTCGAAAGCACCGTATCGCCTCGTCCGTCCGGCCTTCGCGCGTGGCTAGAAGGCCAAGGTTATTCCAGGCGTTCGCCAGCGTATCGGGATAACTGGCGTAAAGTTTGGTTGCATGCTCAAAGGCTTCCCGCGCCGCCGCAGTTTTCTGTTGACTCAGATAGGCACTTCCCAGGCCATAGCAGGCTTCGGCACTGGATGGATCGTCTTGGAGCGCAATTTGAAATGACGCGGCGGCTTGATCGAAATAGCCCCGTTGAAAAAACACTGAGCCGTAAGAAAGATAGTTGCGGCCAAATTCGAAGGTTTCGCTAACACCCGGGAATGGTAGCGCCCGCGTTAATCGTTCCGGATCGGTGCGAGGGATGCTCCGAACATCTTGCTCGACATGTGCCGCGTTCACTGGCCCCTGATAGAGCTTGATGATTTCTCCATCGCCGTTAATTAAGAATGACGTTGGCAAGCGAAGGTCACGATGACGGTCAAAGAGGTGACGATAAAGAATGTTGTAAATCCCTGCCACGTCAGGCGATCCGCAAGCAATTGGAAAGGAGTACCGCTGCTTGCGGGCCAGTGCTTTCACGCGTTCGGGGTCGGAAGGATCATTCACATTCACCGTAAGCAGTTGTAGACCGTGTGCTTTCCATTGCTCGTGAACTTTGCTGAACAGTTTAAGGTCTTCCTGGCAATTCGCCGACGGTGTGATCCAGAAATTGAGTAGTACCGGTTTGCCGCGAATGGCAGCTAGAGTTCGCATCTGTCCCGTCAAATCGAGGAGAGAAAAATCAGGTGCGACAATGGGTGCGAGCAGCCAAATTTCAATTGTGGCGGGAAGTTGTTCCGCCTGCTTGGCATCGGAGGGATTTTCACGAGCCGGCGCTTGCGAACGAAACGGTTCGGCGCGAAAGCCAACGGAACCTTCCTCCACCCAGATACGATGGTCGAGGGGAATATCGCGCAGAGTTTGTACAAGCCCGCTGGGCCAGAGAATTGACCCTTGCACGGAACCCTTGGCGTCTCCGATGCCAAAAAATACTTCCTTGCTGTGCTGGGAAAGAAATCCAGATCCGGCTTGCAGCATGCGAGTCTGACGGCCCGATTCAGTTTCCACCGTAACTGCTGCTCCGATGGCATCACGGTTGCTCTTCGTGCCGCGGAGGCGGAACGCGACTGATGGCGGCAGACGTTTCATCCCATTTTTCAGCAAGCGCAATTGCGGTCCATTGCGGTTCTTGAGAAATACTTCCTGGCGGCCGTCTTGATCGAAATCGGCAAGGGCAAACGCCCTGCCATCTTCGAGAAAGTCCATTCCCACTACGCCGGAGACGTCCGAAAATGTTCCATCGCGGTTGTTCGCATAGAAAACATTTCGCTCGAACCCGCTCCAGGTGCCATCGGCGCGAATGAGTTCGTTGATGGCGCTCCAGCCCTGTTCGTAATCATGTGAGAGCTTCGCTTGGTCGGGCGAATTGGCGACCACTTGCCTCCAAAAAAAACTGTTTAAGTCTTCCCGCGATGGGCCGGAAACCATGCCATTCGTAATGTAGAGATCGGGAAAGCCGTCATGATCGAAATCAAATGCTTCGCTTGACCACGACCAGCGGCCCATCCCGACCCCCGCAAATCCCGTTCTATCCTGGAAAGCGCTGTCGCTGTTCCGCAACAACGAATTGCCCATTGAGTGTTTGCGATAGAGGGCGCGAACTTCTTCCGGCGAATCCTTCTTGAACACCTCCTGCGAGGAAATGCGCTCGCCGGCAGCGGTCCACATGTTAGCAACATAAAGATCCTGAAAGCCGTCATTGTCGTAATCGAGCCAGGAAACGCTCATCCCCGCGCCAATGTCCTCAACTCCTGCCGGCGAAGCAACATCGGTAAAGGTGCCATCGCCGTTGTTGCGGTAGAGATTTTTGCGACCGAAATCGTTCACCACGTACAGGTCAGGCCAACCGTCGCGGTTGTAGTCGCTCCACCCGCAGCAGAAACTGTAGCGAGTATTGTTCTGGCTGAGATTGGATTCGGCTGTAACGTCGCGAAAGGTTCCATCGCGATGGTTTCGCATCATGAAATTGGGCGGACCATTTTCGGCGTCGTGATAAGGAACGGGATACTTGTATTGGTCGGTCCCCTGGTAATAGACGTACAGACAAAAATAGATGTCCAGGAATCCGTCGCGATCGTAGTCGGCAACGGCCGCACCGGTGAAAGTTCCTTGCGGACGGCTGGCGAACTGGAACGCATCAGGCTTGTGGCGAAACTTGCCATTGCCTTCATTCACGTACAAAAGCGGGCCGCTGGCGCGTACGACGACTACGTCCTGACGCCCGCGATTGCTGAAGTCGGCAAAGAGAGCGCACGCGGTATTATCGAGAATTCCCAGGCCCGATGCTTCTGTGATGTCTTCGAACGTCCCGTCACCCCGGTTTCGAAGAAGCCGATTGGGAAGCCCTGCCGGCTGACAGACATAAAGATCGTCGAAGCCGTCATTGTCGATGTCGGCAACGGAGACTCCGTTGTGTCCGTAAACATCGATGCCGCTAGCGCCGTCGATCACCGTCCGCCAGTAATCAACGCCGCGCGACATCTGTGCAGAATACGACGCATTGCCTGCCAAAGCTGACGAGGCAATATCCAAAAAAACCGCTGAGGCAGAGCGGCTGCGTGTTTCGTCGAGTGCCTCCCATTTGCTGATCTGAAATTCGTTGGCGGCGGAAGTAGTGGACACCCACTCTAGATCCCAATATCCCACGCGCTGCTCGCGAAAGAAAGCAGAGCCGGAACCCACCAAATCGTAACGCACGCGAGTCCGCAGCTGCCGGGGTGATTGAGCGGGAGAGGCCGGATTCGCCGTTATGGCAGTCACTTGGAATTCCGCAGTCACGACGTTTACAAAGGCACCCATGGCAGATCGCAACTCCTCAACAAAAGCCTCCTTACCGAGTTTTGCCTGAATGGCGAATTTATTTTGACTAACTTCGATGCCAGAGTTGGAACGCACGAGCCGCGACTCAACCGGTCGCGTTGACGATCCTAAGAAATCAGGAGCAAGCACTTTCTCAACCGCTTGCAGTTCCTCGGGCGACCGAAGCAGGCCCGAACTCCATTCCGCCAGAATAGCCGCGATCTGGTCGTGGTATTTTTCGGTAATGAAGTTGTCCAGGCCCGCCCGCGTCTTAAGCAGAACTGCATCGAGTGGTCGCTGAGCTCGATAGTGAGGTTGGAGATGGAATTCTTCACCGGACGCGACTGCAGTGGGGGCATCAAAACAGAAGCTGAAAGGAAGCGCGATTCCCCGCAAAGTTATGGGAAAAAGTGTTGCCGAAGCTCCCTGGCAACAGCGTACGAGAAAGTTGCGCCGGCTAGCGTCATCCAGAGCAGGATCAAGTGGATGGCGCGACTTACCTGCCCGACTCAGAAGGATGTCCCCCGGA
>JAUTWY010000444.1 GCA_030838305.1 Acidobacteriaceae bacterium | reverse complement strand
GGTCCTCGATGAAGTCGCCCAGGTGCGAATCTTCCTCTTCGCCGATTGGCGTCTCGAGGGAGATTGGTTCCTGCGCGATCTTCAGCACCTTGCGCACTTTCGCGACGGGAATGTCCATGCGCTTGGCAATTTCTTCCGACGTAGGCTCGCGTCCCAACTCCTGCACCAACTGCCGCGAGGTGCGGATCAGTTTATTGATGGTCTCGATCATGTGCACCGGGATGCGGATCGTACGCGCCTGATCGGCGATGGCACGAGTAATGGCCTGCCGAATCCACCACGTGGCGTATGTCGAAAACTTATAGCCGCGGCGGTATTCAAATTTGTCGACGGCCTTCATCAGGCCGATGTTACCTTCCTGAATTAAGTCGAGGAACTGCAAGCCGCGATTGGTGTATTTCTTCGCGATCGAAACTACGAGGCGCAGGTTGGCCTCAATCAGTTCGCGCTTGGCCTGCTCGGCATCCATGTCACCCTGGATGATTTCGCGCTGGGTACGCTTGATTTCCAGAAACAACAGTCCGGCTTCAGCTTCGAGTTTTTCAATCTCGCTTCTTACGGCGCGGGCCTGCCGACGATATTCTTTTTTTTGATCTTCGCTGCGCGTGGCCTCGGCCTTGCGCTCGAGGTTTCCAGCCTGCCGGTCAAGCGAACGCATGCTATCGACCGTCTTGTTGACGCGGTCAATCAAGCGCTTGCGTTCGTTGTTGGTGAAGCCGAGCTTGCGCACAGCCAGTGAAACGCGAACGATGGCGCGGGCCAAGTTGCGGCGGGCGCGGCGATGATCCTTGGGCCGCTTCTTCTGCGACATCGTCGCAAACTTCTCTTGCAGGACTCCGGCCTTCTTGTATAGCTTGGCCATGGCGTCGATTTTGCCGGTAAATTCGTTGAGACGGTTCTGCAAAATCTCGTCAGTGATTTCTTCCTCGTCGAAGGTGACAACTTCCTTGATGGAGCGCACACCCTTCTTCAGGTCCTCGCCCATGGCCAGCAGATCGTGAATTACTATGGGTGACCGCGACAGCGCTTTCAGGACGCGCAACTGTCCGCGCTCGATGCGCTTGGCGATTTCCACTTCGCCTTCGCGCGTGAGCAAAGGCACCGTGCCCATCTCGCGCAAATACATGCGGACGGGATCGTTGGTTTTTTCCAGCGCGCCGGGAGTAAGGTCGAGCTCAACGTCCTCACCCTCTTCTACTTCGTCAAATTTCTTATCGAGGGTGGCGGAGGGCGATTTCGGTCCTTCGAGCACGTCGATACCCTGCGTGCCAATGGTCGTCAGCAGGTCGTCCAGATCTTCGGGACTAACCACGTCGTGGGGGATGAGTTCGTTTACCTGGTCGTAGGTCAGGTAGCCCTTCTCTTTCCCGGCATCGACCAGCTTTTTTATGTCGTCGTACTTGTCTTCAAGAGCCAAGGAGTGTCCTCAAATTCTTCAATTCGCTCGCGCGGAGCGTCGTGGTACAGTCTGAAGTGGTGGGAATCTGGGGTATCGCGGAGTTGTGCACCTAGCACAAACTTACAGAGTTTAGCACATAAGTGCCGTACCGTCTATCACTTGCCCCGCCAACCATTCCCGCGTCCGCCGCTATCTCTAATCCTGCTAAATACTTAGATGGCTCTAACCGCTGTTTTGTTTCAGGCACTTTTCTTATTTCCGAGGGCGGCTTTGAGGCCGTCTTCGGCGAGACTGGGGTCGCGCAAGGCGCGGCTCAAGCGCTCCATCTCACACAACAATTCTTTCATACGTACTCTATCGTCGCTGACTCCGGACTTCTTCAGCTCGCGCTGGGTTTCCTCCAACCGGCGGCGCAGGTGAATACGCCGGAGCGCGCGCACGGCGCCATCGAGGCGCTCAGCGCTGAGTTCCTCGTCTTCTTTCAGCAGGATGGAGGCCAGCGTGCGGCGCTCGCTGTCGGAACATGGGAGCTCCATTACGTCGCCGAGTTCTGGGCCGGCATTGAGCAGAGCCTCGACCAGTGATTCCGTTGCCAGTCCGCGATGCAATGCTTCGCTTTGAAATGCGTATTGCGCCTGGCGCGCTGGATCAAACTCTTCTTCGGCGCCATCGCGGGCGGAAAGATGTTCGGAGCCAGGCTGCATCTGCCGCGCCGAAGCCAGCGCCCGGACCAGAATACGTTCGGCGTCGGTGGCTTGCGTTTCTGGGAGGCCTTTCACAGACGACGCGGAACGCTCCGCGGCCACATGCCGGAGCTCCTGACGCAGCACTGTGGAATCAATGCCCAGCTTCTGGGCAATCTCCTGGCCCAACTCGTCGCGCACGATGCGGCTGGGAACGCGCTGGATGTGCGGCAGAAGAAAGTTCACGGCTTTTACTTTGCCTTCGGCGCTGCGCACGGGAAAATGGCTGCGCGCGCGGTCGATCAGGTAGTCGAAATACTTTTGCGAGTTGCGCAGCGCTTCGCCGTAAGCATCTTTGCCTTTGCGGCGGATGTAGAGATCGGGATCGAAACCTTGCTCCAGCGTAAGCACTTTGATTTGAAATTCTTCTTCAACCAGGAGGCCGAGCGTGCGCTCCGTGGCTTTTGCACCCGCAGTATCGGGATCGAAGTTGACTACGGCGTTCTTGCTGAATCGCCCGAGGAGCTTCGCTTGAATCTCGGTGAATGCCGTGCCGGAGCTGGCGATTACATTGTGAAATCCAGCGGCGTAGACGGAGATGCAATCCATCTGGCCTTCGACAAGGATGGCATAATCCAATTTGCGGATCGCTTCTTTCGCATGGTCGAGGTTGAACAGCACCCGGCCTTTGGAGTAGATGCCGGTCTCGGGCGAATTTAAATACTTTGGACCAGACTTCTCGTCGGTAGCCAGCGTCCGGCCTGTGAATGCAATAATCTTTCCCGCGTCGTTGGCGATGGGGAACATTACGCGGTTGCGGAACTTGGAGTACATCGTGGTTGGTCGCTGGTCGTTGGTCGTTGGCGCACCGTTCTCGGTCTTGTCATTTCGAGCGGGCGAAGGCCCGCGAGGAACCTGCGGTTCGGCGGTAGCGCCAGCAATCCGGTTTGGCTGACGGTTGTCCTCCTGCTTCCACGAGAACAACCCGCTCTCACGCAGCACCTCTTCGCTGAATTCGCCCGTCAACCGGTCGCGCAGGAGGAAGCCGGAATCGGGCGCATAGCCGATGCGGAAGCGCGCGATAGTTTCCGCATCCAAACCACGCCCTGCGAGATACTCCCGCGCCCGCGCGCCCTCGGGACGCTTCAGGCACTCCTGGAAAAACGTGGCAGCCCGCTCTTGAATATCGAACAACTGGGCGCGAAGTTTGGCTCCCCGGGCCTCTCCCGGGCTCGAGTACGTCGCCGTGGGCAGCGGAATCCCCAGCTTCTGCGCTACCAAACGGACGGCTTCGGGGAAAGTAATGTTCTCAATCTTCTGCACGAAGCTGAACACGTCGCCTGAGACGCCACAACCAAAACAGTGATAAAACTGCCGCGTGGCATGGACCGAAAATGACGGCGTCTTCTCCCCATGAAACGGACAGAGCCCCGAATAGTTCTGCGCACCAGCTTTCTTCAGCTTGATGTAGTCGCCGATGATGCGGACAATGTCCGCCTGCTGCTTCACCGTCTCTTTGAAATCTTCAGCGGGCATAGATGGATTGATGGTCCGACAGCGTGGCACTTCCCCTTTGGAATTGTGAGCGAGAAAGCCGCTGATAGGAATATACCGGAGTGGGATTGCTGTGGAGAAGCTGTGGAATACATGGCTATCCCGTTGATCGTCTAGGAAAAATCAGACGTTATTGACGGACCTTCCCCTCGGTCACACTCGCAACTCGACCACGGTGGCCCCGCCGCCGCCCTCGTTCTGCGGAGGCTCGGCTACCGACTCCACGTGGGGATGCTGCTGCAGCGCCTGGCGCAGGGCTTTGCGGAGGATGCCCATGCCGCTGCCGTGGACCACGCGCACTCGTGGCAGTCCGGCGAGGAAGGCATGGTCGACAAATTTCTCCACCGCGCGCGTTGCGTCGTCCACGTTGAAGCCGATGACGTTGATTTCCGAGGGCGCGTTCTGACCTTCGTTTTCGAGAGATACAGAAACCCCCCGGGCACGCGCCGCTTTGACCGGAGAATCAGCCGCCCGCGTGCTGCTTATCACTGCCGCGATATCATCGCGCGCGACTTTCATCTTCATCGCGCCCATCGCCACTTCGAAGTGAGAATCATCCACCTTGCGCAGGACGATTGCCGCGCGCCCGGTTGACTTCAACTTGACGCTGTCGCCTTCGGAAACATTCTTCACCACCTGCGGCTGAGCATGAGGATCGCCCTCATCGGCTCCGCTCGCGTGCGCCACCACGGTGGAGTCGAACTGCTCACGAAATTCGCGCCGTAATATGGCGATACGCTTTTCCGCTTCTTTGGAAACTTTCTGCGCCGCTGCTTTCTCCTGGACGGCATTCACCGCTTCGCGCGCGTGATATTCGAAGTCGCGCAGGACGCTCTCCAGCTTCTTCTCCATCTCGCGGATCTTAGCCTGCTGCTCTCTTTTGCCCTCGGACGCGAGACGCGTTTTCTCTTGCTCGAGTTCCTGCTCGCGCGTCTTCAGTCCCAGGCGCTCGCCTTCCATCTCGCGCAACCCGGCATGGAGTTTGTCCAGAAACTCGCCGACATCGCGAGCCTGCGTGCCCAATCGCGCCCGCGCCGCTTCAATGATCGCCGGATTCAGTCCCAACCGCTGGGCGATGTTGATTCCCGCCGAGGCACCTGGCACTCCCATCTTCAATTCGTAAGTGGGTTGCAGCGTGGTTTCGTTGAAACCCACCGAAGCGTTAACCACGCCTGGCGTGTTCGCGCCATAGACTTTCAAAGACGTGTGATGGGTAGAGATCACCGTCATGCAGCCGATGCGGCCAAAGTGTCCGGCAATCGCCACCGCCAGAGCCGCGCCTTCTTCGGGATCAGTGGCCGAACCCAATTCATCCAGCAGCACCAACGATTCTGGCGTCGCAGTTCGCGAGATGAAATCGATGTTGGTGACGTGAGCGGAGAAAGTGGAGAGGTTCTGCTCGATCGATTGATAGTCTCCGATATCGGCCAACACAGCATCGAATACTGGCATTTCGGCCCGATCGGCGGGAACCGGAATTCCCGACTGCGCCAGCAGCGCCAGCAGACCGACGGTCTTGAGGGTTACCGTTTTGCCGCCGGTGTTGGGACCGGTGATTACCAGCTGACGGCGCGGGCCTTCAAGTTCGACGCTGACTGGAACAACGCGCACACTCTTAGGCTTTAGATTCCGCTCCAGCAGCGGGTGGCGAGCGTTCTGTAGAAGGAGACTCGCTCCGCTCGCGGACAGCCGAGGGCGGCTGTCCCCACATAACCCATTTAGCTTTACCGCTACGCAGTTGTAGTCTTCGGCGAAGTGGGCTTTGGCAAACTGTAGCTCCAGCTCGCCGAGCACCTCAGCCGATGCCAGGGTGGCCTCTGCCTGCTCGCCGATGCGCCGGGTCATCTCCCGGAGGATGCGATGAATCTCGGCCTGTTCTTCGTCGAGCAGCCTGACCAGTTCGTTGTTCTGCTCAATCGTTTCCAGCGGTTCGACGAATACAGTCTGACCGCTCGAACTGGCTCCGTGCACAACCCCTTGCACGCGCCGTTTCTGTTCAATCTTTATGGGAATAACGAAGCGTTCGCCGCGGATGGTTATTAATTCATCCTGCACCGCGCCGCCTTCGGCCAGACGGCGCAAGTATCCCCGCAGGGATTCCTGAATTCCTCGCCGCTGCTTTTCGATTTCGCGGCGAATCCGCGCCAGTTCGGGCGAAGCGCGGTCTTCCAGTGTTCCATCGGGCTCAATCTTGTTCCGAAAGTACCGAAGGAACTCGGTGAAGTCAGGGACGGCAGCCGACAGAGTCCCGATTCCTCTCCACTCTGTCTTCATGCTCGCCGGAGGATGCAAGGCGATCTCGCGCCACTCCGCGGCGCGGTCCACTACGAGCAGGACGTCGCGGATCTCGGTGGTTTCGAGTACAGCTCCGGTGATGCGCGCCTTCTCGATCAGTCTTGCAACATCCAGCAATCCGGAAAAATCGAAACGGCCACCCACGCGTCGGAACTCGCGAACCTCGGCGGTTAATTCTTGCTGTTCAGTAATCCAGTCGGAATCCGTGGAAGGCGTGAGGGCAGCAATTTTCGCCTGGCCCAGCGGGGAAGCAGCGTACGCGCGCAGCAACTCCCGTAGAGCTTCGAACTCCAGCACAGGCGCGGAGCTGTGGATGAGCGCCGAAGACATTGAAGTTTATGTTACAGGAACGTTGCGGTGTGAAGCGGCATGCGGTGATGCGCGCTTACAAGATGCTGGGAAATTACGATTGGGCCGCGGCCAGGGCCTGGGTTGCATCGCGCTTCTCAGCGACGGGCAGGTGCAGGACGAACACCGCTCCGCCCTCCGGCTTGTTGTGGCAGGTGATCTGCCCTCGATGATCCTGCACCACGCCATAGACCGCGCTCAATCCTAA
>JAUTWY010000404.1 GCA_030838305.1 Acidobacteriaceae bacterium | reverse complement strand
GATGTAGCGGCGCGGTCCGGCGTTGCGCGCCTTTTCCAGCATTGTGCTCCAATCGGGAGGGAAAGCAAACGGCCCGAAGGTGCTGGGTAGGAGGTTTTGAGTCCAGCCACAACCCTAGGGAGAGAATGGTCATCCACTCGTGTTGCGCAAATCATTTGAAAGGCTAGAATCGCGGAAGACGGGGTGCGGGCAGTGTTTGAGACAACTTGTTCGAGAACCGGAGATGACATGGCAGAGCAGACCGATGCGACAAAGGAAGAACGTCCTAATCCCAATGAAAAGCTGGCGAAGGTGTTTGACAGCGAACAGGAGTCGGAGGCGATGGTGGTGAAGGGCTTGCTGGATTCGGAGGGGATCGAGAACGATCTGGCATCGGCGACCTTGCTGCAGGACGCGTTTCCGGGCATGGGCGGGATGATCATTCTGGTGCGGGAGGAAGATGCGGAGAGGGCGCGCGAGTTGATTGCGGGGTCGCGGCAGGCGAATGCCGCCGTGGATGCGGGGGATGAAGAGGATGAGGATGGTTAGAGAGTCTCCCTCAGGGGCTAAAGCCGAGTTCTGTTTCGACGGATCTACGGCACGACTGAAGTCGTGCCCTTCCCGATCTTTTTTTTGCAGCCCGTGAGGTCGCGCCTTTCCCGATCTCTACAACCCCGATTATTTCGGAGGTTGGTTATGAGCGGACCAGGTGCAATACGCTTTCGAGGTGGTAGGTTTGGGGGAAGAGATCGACGAGATGCACCTCCACGACGCGATAGCCAGCAGCTTGCAGCGGCACCAGGTCCCGGGCCAGGGTCGCAGGATCGCACGACACATAGGTGATGCGCGGCGCGTCCACGCTCACAAGTGCACGCGCCACGCGACCTCCCAAACCGCTTCGGGGCGGATCTACCACTACCAAGTCGGGTTTATGGAGTCGATGGCGGAGAACTGAACCATTCCCGACTTGCCCCTTGGACTCATCGCTGCACGATGGCGCGGGCGACTCGCCCGTGCCCACACGGCTGGCGAGCTGGGCCAGATATTGCTCGGTCGCGGTTTGAACCGGCTTTCCGTTCGATGGCAGATTGTATTTAAGATCGGCGGCGGCTGTCTGTGACGTCTCCACCGAAACGATGTGACGGAAATCACGAGCTAGGGCTGTGGAAAACAGGCCAACGCCAGAGTAGAGATCGAGAGCGAACTCGCCGGACTGACGTGCGGTGACAATGCTGGTGAGTTCATTGAGGAGAAAGCGGTTGGTCTGGAAGAATGATCCGGCGCTGACGCGGTAGGCTGCGGCCTTTGTCTGGTAGGTCAGTTCCGTGGCGCCGACCGAGACCAGCGCTTCTTGCACTCCTTTCTGGGGCTCGCGGAAGGCGACAATGCCGGCAATCTCAGGTATGGCTGCGCACAATTCTTCGGCCCAGGCGCGCACGGCGGCGCGGCGCGCTTCCGGAGCGCACAAAAACTCGATGAGCAGTTTGGCGTCGGCGGCATCGGCGAAGAATTCAACTTCATGCACGCCTTCTACCGCTTTGCCGGTTCGTCCCGCCTGCCACAGGGCTGCGATACCGCGGTTGATCAGCGGCGAGCTGATGGGGCACTCTTCGACTAGCAGCAATTCATGCGAGGCGAATTTGAAATATCCCACGGCAAAATCAGGACGAGTGCGCATCTGGAGGCGCGAACGATTGCGATAGTTCCAGGGCGGCGAAGGATGCAACTGAATTTCGCACGTCAGATCGAGCTTGGCGATACGACGCAGATTCTCGCGCAGTATTTCTTTCTTGATCTCGAGTTGGTGTTCATAGCCTGCGTGCTGGTAGTGGCATCCTCCGCAGCGGCTGAAGTATGGGCAGGGGGGCGGAATGCGGTACGGCGAAGGCTCGATGATCGCCGCAGCGTGGGCGCGCGCGAAGCCGGGCTTTTCTTCGGTGACTTCGGCTTCGATTTTTTCTCCGGCGAGAACAAAGGGGACAAAGACAGCCTTGCCGCGTCCGCGGTCGTCGGCAGGAAGGCGGGCGAGTCCGTCGCCACCGTAGATCAGCTTTTCAATGTTTAGGAGCAAGAGTTGATTCTACGGCATGGGAGGGCCGAGTCTTCGGTCGTTGTGTGATGCGGAAGAGATTACAGAAGACGGGTTTCGGCCCTCCGGAGTCCGCGTCATGCCTTCTCTCTCGCCCCGTTGGGGCTTGTTCCCATCTCACGTTTGGAATCCCAAGGCTTACCCCGTGGGCTGCGTTCTGCCCCCTCTTCGCGGCTGATGGAGGTCCAGCCAGTTAGAGTGCTCTTCCGGCGGCGGCGCCGGAGGCCCAGGCCCACTGAAAATTGAAGCCGCCGAGGTGGCCGGTGACGTCGACGACTTCGCCGATGAAGAACAGGCCGGGGACTTTGCGGCTCTCCATGGTTTTGGCTGCGAGTTCATCGGTATTGACGCCACCGGCGGTGACTTCGGCTTTTTCGTAACCTTCGGTGCCGGCCGGCGAGATTGCCCATGCGTGTATCCGTTTTTCCAGATCGGCGAGGGCATGATTGGTCCACGAGGTTGGAGCGTGAAAATCTAGCCAACGGTCGGCAAAGCGGTGAGGGAGAATTTTTCGCAACTCTGCGCGGAGCGTGGTGGAGTCTCTTGTCATCTTAGAATCGCGGAACACGGCTGTGAGCTCGCGGTCCGGAGCTAGATCGATCATGACCAGATGCGCGTTTTTCCAATAGGAAGAGATCTGCAGGATCGCCGGGCCGCTCAGGCCGCGGTGAGTGATCAGCATTTTCTCGCCGAACTGCTGGCCGCGGCACGAGGCAATCACTTCTGTAGAGACGCCTGCCAGATCGCCGTAGCGAGAACTATCCTCCGGCCTGAGAGTCAGGGGCACCAGTCCGGGCCAGGGTTCGCGGATGGAGAGTCCGAACTGTCGCGCCAGATCGTATCCGAAAGACGTTGCACCCAGCTTCGGAATCGAAAGGCCCCCGGTGGCGACCACCAAGGCAGGTGCGCGGAACTCGGCATTCTGCGCACGTACGACAAAGCCGTGTGTTCGTTGGACTTCCTGAACCTTGGTATTCAGAAAGATAGTGACGCCGTTGGCCTGGCACTCGGCTTCGAGCATCCCGAGAATGTCGCGGGCGGAGCGGTCGCAGAAGAGCTGGCCCAGAGTTTTCTCGTGATAAGGGATGCCGTACTTCTCGACCAGGGCGATGAAATCGGCTGGGGTGTAGCGAGCCACGGCGGACTTCGCGAAATGAGGATTGGAGGAGAGGAAGTTTTCGATGCGGCAGTAGAGGTTGGTGAAGTTGCAGCGGCCGCCACCGGAGATCAGAATTTTCTTTCCCAATCGGTCGGCATGTTCGAGCACGGCGACGCGGCGGCCGCGCTTGCCGGCTTCGATGGCGCACATCAATCCAGCCGCGCCACCTCCGAGGATGATTGCATCGAAGGAATGGGTCATGAACCGATAAGAGGTATCATAGGAAGCATAACCTGATTCGCCACAAGAGCTTTGCGGAACGTGGCTTTCCTCCAGCGTGTGGACTCAAGCCAAAACCGCGGCCACTCAATAATTGGAGGTCCGTATGTACGTCGTTCTTGGAGCCAGCGGAAACACCGGACATGTGGTAGCGCAGCAGCTTCTTAGCGGCGGGAAGAAAGTTCGCGTCGTGGGCAGAAACGCCGATCACCTGCAGTTCCTCGCCGCCCAGGGTGCGGAAGTATTTGTCGGGGATGTCACCGACGCACAAGCGCTCACCAAAGCCTTCCAAAAGGCAGAGTCAGCCTACGTCATGATTCCACCTGACAACACCAGCACCGACTTCCGAGCTTTTCAGAATCGAGTAGGCGCTGCCATCTCGAAGGCGCTGCAGAACGCAGGAGTGAGGAATATTGTTTCCCTCAGCAGTATCGGAGCTGACAAACCGGCCGGAACCGGACCGGTCGCCGGCCTTCACGACCTTGAGCAGAAACTCAACCAACTCGCCGCGGCAAATGTCCTGCATCTGCGAGCCGGATACTTCATGGAAAATACGTTGGGGCAGGCCGGCGCCATTCACCTGATGGGTTCCACAGCCGGTCCCCTCCGACCGGATCTAAAGCTTCCCATGATCGCCTCTTGCGATATTGGAAAAGCGGCAGCCGAGGCTCTGTTGCGCCTGGACTTCCGTGGGAAGCAGACTCAAGAATTGCAGGGACAACGCGATCTGGACTACAACGAAGCCACTGCAATCACCGGTAAGGCCATCGGCAAACCCGAATTGAAATACGTTCAGCCCGCGAACGATCAGATTCGAGCTGCGATGGTCCGGATGGGAATGTCCGATAACTTTGCCGGATTGATTCTTGAAATGGCAGCGGCACTGAACTCCGGACACATGCGGCCCCTCGAACCTCGCTCTGCCCGCAACACGACGGCGACAACGTTTGAAAACTTTGTGGCGGAGTACTTTGTTCCGGCCTATCAACAACAAGCCGCAGCCTAATGGCGGCGGCGTTTGCCGCGACCAACCTCGAGCTTCGCTCGAGGGACAGCCGAGGACAGCTGTCCCCCACATGAGTGTCTTTCAAACTAAGTTGTTGACTATCCACCCCAGGCTTGGCAGGAGACGAATCCACCCAATAAACACTGGGCTCGCGCACGCCTGATATACTTTGCCCGTCCTGAACTCAATAATCGCTACTGGAGAGCTGCTCTCATGCCCCCGCCTCCTGAACGCCGGGATCACGCGCGCATCAAGGTAAAGATTCCGGTGGAACTTCATTTCGAAGACAACGACACTCCGTTTCGCTGCGCGACCGCGGATATTAGCTTGCAGGGATGTTACATCGAGACAATGTTCCCTTTTCCGGTTGATACGCCCGTCGAGATCAAACTGGATGCCAACACCACATTGCTGGTGCTGGGAAAGATCGTTACCTCCGATCCTCAAGTAGGCAACGGAATCCAGTTCACCAAGATGCTTCCCGAAGATATTGAAGAATTGCGTGCCTTCCTGGACGCAATTCATAAAGAAGCCGCCGAGAAAGAAGCCGCGGAAAGGGAAACTGCGGAAAAGGAAGCCGCCGCGAAGAAAGCCGGCGAGAAAAAGGAAAGATAACGAGAGAAGCTGGTCTTTACGGTCTGCTAGGCGCCGCGCTGAACCGTTTCCGCCTGCCTCATGCTGCGCACCACGGTATGAGCCAGGCTCTCCACCACTGCCACGTCGCCCTCATCAAAATTGAACGGCTTCGGCGCAAACACCATAAGCAAGCCGACCGTATCGCGCTCAAAACGCACTGGAGCCGCAAGAATCGAGCGCACGCCGAGCCTTCGACAGCTCTCCAGATCCACTCGCGAGTCATTTTCCGCATCATCGCAACGCAGAGTTTTTCCTTCGCGAAAGCACTCACCCGAGAGCCCGGAGTTGACGTCCAAGCGCGTTCCGAGCGCGGGCGCGCTCTCACCGATACTCGCGCGACAGATCACCGCGCCTTTATTCACCAGAGCAATCGCGGCTCCGGAGCCGCGCGTCAGGGAGCGAGCACGTTCTCCAATCAACCGCAACGACG
>JAUTWY010000323.1 GCA_030838305.1 Acidobacteriaceae bacterium | reverse complement strand
CATTGCAGGGTGTACTCCGCGGTTCCCAGGACGCTTTTTTCGCACACATTAATACGACGACTATCACGAACACAAACGGCGTGGGTTCGTATGTCACTTACTTCGGTGGCGATGGCACAGATCGCGGAACCGGCATCGCTGTCGATCCGGTTACGCTGAACACTTATTTTGCCGGCGATACTACTTCTTCGGCAAATTTCCAAACCCAAAATGCGCTACAAACCACGCTGAATGGACCAAGCGACGCATTTGTCGCCGAACTGGTTCCAGCGCCGAATGTCTGCATCACTTGCACTGCGCCAACTTTTTCTACGACTGGAATCGTGAGCGCCGGCAACCAGGTTACGATTACTTTCACCGTCACCAACCAGGGGCCCGATCTGGCGAATGGAATCTTCGTGAGTGGTTCGGTCTCCAGTGGAGTCACGTTCGTCAGCGCCACCGCGGCTTCGGGCAGTTGCAGCACTCCGGTCAGCAATGCCGTGGTTTGTACGATTCCCACGCTGCAGGCCGGTTCCACGTCGGCGGTTAATTTTGTGGTAGTTCCGACCGGCGCGTGCAACGCCTGTTCCGCGACGGCTCAAGTTATCAAGATTAATAATGCGAACACCAGCATTACTCCCGCCATCGCTCCGTTCCAGGCGGGCGGTTTTTCCTTAACGGTCAACCCCTCCAGCCAGACTATCGCAGCCGGTCAGATTGCCCCATACACAGTTCAGCTATCTCCCCAGCCGACGTTTGGAGCCAACGTCTCGCTCACCTGCGGTTCTGCACCGCCCTCCTCAGCCTGCAACTTTAGTTCGAGTTCCCTTGGTCCGCTGACCGGCCCTCAGTCGAGCACTCTATTCGTGACAACCACGCCGCAGCCGGTAACCGCAGCCTCCGTGACGGGGCGGAGTCCGCTCTATGCACTGTGGCTGATGGTGCCAGGGATGACTCTGTGGGGGATTGCTGCCGGGAAAAAGCGCCGGAACCACTGGCTGGGCTTGCTTACTCTCTCGCTGTTCTTCGCGCTTGTTCTGCTCCAACCGTCCTGCAGCAGCAGCAAGGCGACGCCGCCACCGGCAAGCGGGACTCCTACGGGCACCTACTCGATGACAGTCACGGCAACCTCAGGCTCGTTCACCAAGAGTTTCGGCATCCAGCTTACTGTGACTCCATAAACGGATGACCCAAGACCGGGCTGCTAGAAGTAATTCTGTGAAGCGGCTCTACGCCCCTGCCGAAAGCTTGTGGTGCCCTTTGGCCTCGGCGATTCCGTACTGCCGAATCTTATAAAGCAGAGCTTTGTAGCTGATCTGCAGAAGCGCCGCTGCCTGCTTGCGGTTCCAATTGGTCTGCTCGAGCGCCTGCCGGATGGCTTCCCCTTCGGCCTCGTCCTTTGCGGTGCGCGCCAGCGATTTCAGTCCTCCGCCCGCTTCTCCGCCTTTCGCTGCTGAATCTCCGCGCGCGCCGGCTCCGCCGGTACCATCATGGCGAGGCTGCAATTCGGCGGCCGCAAGATTTTCGTCACCAAGAATCAGGTAGCGCTTCAGAAAGTTATTCAGCTCGCGCAAATTTCCCGGCCAGCTATGTGCCTGGCAAGCTTCAAGTAATTGCGGAGACAGCGGAAGCTGCGGCCGCGCATAACGCTCCGCCATGCGCGTCATGAAATGCTTCAGCAGAATCGGAATTTCTTCCTTGCGTTCGCGCAGCGGCGGCAGGTGCAGGGTGAATGCATTCAGACGATAGTAAAGATCTTCGCGCAGCCGCTTCGCGGCCAACGCCTGCGGTATGTCGATATTGGTTGCTGCCAGGATGCGTACATCCACCTTAATCACCGACCGGCTGCCCAGCCGCGAGAAATGCTGGTCCTGCAACACGTGCAGCAGTTTAGCCTGCAACTGCGGGGGCATCTCTCCGATTTCATCGAGCAGGATCGTTCCCTTATTGCACAGTTCGAACTTGCCGGGTTTCGCGTGCGTCGCTCCGGTAAATGCGCCGGGCTCATAGCCGAATAGTTCGCTTTCCAGAAGATCCGCCGGAACGGCTGCGCAATTTACCTTCAAGAACGTGCGATGGGCGCGTTGCGAGAGCTTGTGTATCAGGCGCGCCAGCACTTCCTTCCCGGTTCCACTCTCGCCCAGCAGCAGTACCGGAATATCCACATGAGCCACCAGCGCGGCTTGCGAGCGAATCTTGCGCATGGCCGGACTTGCCGCAATAAAAAATGTGTCTTCCCCAACCTCCTCGACTTCTCCTCCCACCACCGTCTTGCCTTGACCCAGGCACTGGTCGATCACCGCATCCAGTTCTGCTTTCTGAAAGGGTTTGGTCAGGTAGTCGTGGGCTCCCAGGCGCATGGCCTGCACGACCTTCTTCGTGTCGTTGACACAGGAAAGCATCACGACCTTCACTCCGGGCCGCTTCTGGCGGAGCTGCTCCAGCGTTTCCAGTCCATCAATTCCCGGCATCAGCACATCGAGCAGAACGAGATCTGGCTCCAGCCCTTTGTCCACGCGCAGCAGTGCTTCTTCCCCGGTCGACGCGGTTTCCACTTTATAGTCGTCGACCTCGAGCAGCGTCCGAATGTAACGCAGCATTGCCGGTTCATCATCGACCAAGAGAATCTTGGCGCTTTCCGTCATCGATTCTTTCCTTTGCTGACCACGTTCTGAGCGGGCTTGAAGGGAATAAGGAACGAGAATTTGCAGCCCGCTCCGGAATCGCTTTCTACCCACACTTTCCCGCCCATGCCCTGCACCAGGCGTCGCACAATCGCCAATCCCAGACCCATGCCTTCCTGGTTTTCATTGCTCGGCAGCCGGAAGAAATCATCGAAGACTTCCTGATGAAACTCCGCCGGGATTCCCGGACCTGTATCGGACACGCTCACCTTCACCGAATTTGGTTGCGCAATATCCAATCGGCGTCTCTCTTGTGGCGTTGGAGGCTGCGCGGTGGCGCGGCGCTCCCACATATTCGGTTCTGCGTGCAACCACACCGTTCCACCCTGAGGGACGAACTTGAAAGAGTTTTCCAGTAAATTAGAGATGACCCGTTGCAACTTCGGAGAATCAAAAGGAAACACCGGCAGCTTGTCATTCGCTAAAAAATAAAGAGCCAATCCTTTTTCCTGGAAGCGTGCCGACCACAGCCGGCAAACATCAGAGAGGCAGTCATTGAGATTGCCCGCCTCGAAGCGCATCTTCAACCCGCCGGTCTCAAGCGCGCTGTAAGTCAGAAAATCCTGAATGAACTGTTGCAGCCGTTTACCGCTGGCTTCCATGTCGCCCAGCACTTCCCGCTGGCGCGCATTTAACGGTCCTAATTTTTCGCTCTGCAGCAATTCGACGTATCCATTCAGGATCGCCAGCGGCGTTTTCAAGTCGTGCGCAGCCGAGCCCAGCGCGTTCGTCGTGCGCTGGAATCTCTCCTGCAATTCCGCGTAGGCCTGTGGCAAGTCAGCGGTCGGGGGCAGCCCTTCTCCCGGTACCGGGGGTACGGGCGTACCTGTTGTTTCCTCGCCAGACTGAGAGACGTAGATATTCTTTTGGACGGTAGCCATAAGGGGTACGACGGTCTGCCACCAGAGGGGAGCACCTGCCTTGTTCCGGCAAGAATGCAGTATCAAAATCGTAAGCTAGCCCAGTTTTCCTTGTCAAACCAAAAATGAAAGCTGATTACCCAAGTGTAGCAAAACTATGCACTCACCTCCCGCCATAGGTTGTTGCCGCCCCCGTCCCAACTGCCGCGAGCTTGGATAGTCGCAAAACAAGAAAAGCTCGTACTTTAGCCGTTTTAGGAGTTGCAACCACTGAGATTGACCCGTTATTTCAGGATTTCATCCCTTATTCTCCGCGAGATTTCCCCTTGATTTAGGCTTTGGCCCCTAAGATGCTTGGAATGTTCGATTAAGAGAGGAAGGAATCGTGCGTTTGGAAGGCAAGGCTCCGGCGGCAGATCGCAGACAGTGGCCGCGCTTGCCTTTGGCGATCCCTGTTTTTGTCAGAACGCAGTCCGAAACCGAGAAGGAATTCCTGGAGTTCGCTACCGCCCTCAATGTTTCCGCGGGCGGCATGCTGATTGCCGTTCGCCGGCCAATCCCGT
>JAUTWY010000303.1 GCA_030838305.1 Acidobacteriaceae bacterium | reverse complement strand
AAGAGTCCCAATCCGTCGTTTCCATCAGCTCGCGGAAGCTCTTCGCGTAACCTTCGCCCAGCAGGTAACAGGGCTTCTGCCAGCCGAAAATGTTACGCGTCGGCATGCCCCAAGGCGTACAGTGATAGGTCTGGTTACCAGCCAAAAAGTCCAGATAGAGACTCGAATGCATGAATCTCCATTTTTTCCCCTTGCCCAGGCTGAACACTTTTCGGAATAGCTCTTTCGTCTTGCGGCGGCTGAGGAAGTGCTCCTGATCGGGTGCGCGCTCATACGCGTAGCCGGGCGAGATCGACACCCCCACGCCCAGCTGCTCGGCATAGTCGAGAAAGGCGGCGATATCCTCGGCGGGATGCCCGTCGAAAATCGTTGCATTGACGTTGACAGTAAAGCCCTGGGCCTTGGCCGCCTTGATCGCAGAGATGGCGCGGTCGAACACACCTTTCTGGCAGACCGATTTGTCGTGATGCTCGCGCAGTCCGTCGAGATGGACGGAAAAGAACAGATAGGGCGAGGGCTGAAACAGGTGCAGCTTCTTCTCCAGAAGCAGCGCATTCGTACAGAGCGACACGAACTTCTTCTTGGCTATAAAGCCTTTGACGATCTCTCCGATTTCCCGGTGGATCAGAGGCTCACCACCAGGAATTGCCACCATCGGGGCACCGCACTCATCGACCGCGTCGAGGCATTCCTTGACTGAGAGACGACGATTGAG
Organism: Acidobacteriaceae bacterium; assembly: GCA_030838305.1. Classification (GTDB taxonomy): domain Bacteria; phylum Acidobacteriota; class Terriglobia; order Terriglobales; family Acidobacteriaceae; genus Sulfotelmatobacter. The sequence goes on along the minus strand of JAUTWY010000303.1, from coordinate 1,952 downwards.
AATCGGCTCCGGGTAGTCGATCTTGCCGCAACCGAAGCACGTCAGGTTGCAGCGAAACAGCGGCTCGAGCATGAGCACCAGCGGATAGCGCTTACGGCCCAGCAGTTTCTGCTTGAGGATGTACGCGCCGACTCGCATTTCCTTGCGAAGGGGAATGTGCATTGTCTCCGCTTTCCGGTCTCAACAGTCCTGACGTTGTGGCGTCTTGCCAAGCGGCTTTAGACTCTCACGTGATGCCTAGCAATATATCCCCTGTATCTCGCGTCGAGTCGAGGATGCAAAACCCAAGCCTGGGCTAGATGATCCCTGGAAAGCAACGCAGTGCTCTGCCATAGGTTTCCTGGCGGGATTGGCTGGAGGGCGACTGTTCTCCTCCATTCATTTGCTACCCTCGGTGAGACGTAGCGCCGCAAATTTTTTGCGTCGATCGTTGTCAATGCATTGAGTTGCCTATATGCGGCTGCCCGTCCGGCCCCGCCGGGCGTCCCAATCGCTGCGAGCCCCAGGTCAGCGCATGTTGCAGAAGGCGATCATCGCTACCGTTGACCTCTGCATCCGCTACGCCGTGCAAGTCCTTGGGATTGCTGCCGTTTTGACAGTGATCGCCGGGGTCTATGCGGCTGACCATTTCGCCCTGGATGCGGACGTGAACCACCTGATCTCCCACGACTTGCCGTGGCGCAAGCGCGAGGCGGCTTTCGAGAGCTATTTCCCGCCGAAGGAAGAGACCATCTTGGCGGTCATCGACGCGCCGACCCCCGAGTTAGCCGCCCAAGCAAGCGCTGCTCTGGTTGCGCGACTTTCCGAGCACACGGATCTGTTGCCGTACGTCAGCGAGGCTGGGGGAGGGCCGTTTTTCGAGAAGAATGGTCTTTTGTTTCTGCCCATCAACGAAGTCCTCGAAACGACCAAGAAGCTCGCCGGAGCGAAGCCCATCCTCCAAGCCTTGGTGCAGGAACCTAATCTGCGCGGCCTAAGTACGGCGCTCAATTACGGGCTGCTCGGGGTCCGCGCCAAGCGGTTCACGCTCGACGATCTGTCCGTAACCCTCAATATGGTCTCTGACACCTTGGACCAGGTCATCGCCGGCAGCCCCGCTACTTTCTCCTGGCACGCCATCCTTAACGGCGCGCCGCCGAGCGCAAGCGAGCGGCGCCGGTTCATTTTGATCAGGCCGACGCTCGACTACGCGGCCCTATTGCCGGGCAAAGCGGCCACCGATGCAATCCGACAGGCAGCTTCCGATCTGGATTTTGCGTCGCGTTATCGCGCGACCTTACGGCTCACTGGCCCGGTTCCCATTTCCGACGAGGAATACGCCACGCTCCAGGAAGGAGCTTTCATCAATACCACTGCCACAATCCTGGTCGTGCTGACCATACTGTGGCTTGCGTTGCGATCCCCACGCCTCATCCTGGCGGTTTTCGCCAGTCTGCTGGCCGGTCTCTCCATTACTGCGGCGATCGGGTTGGCGCTGGTAGGTGCGCTCAATCTTATCTCGGTGGCGTTTGCGGTTCTGTTCATAGGGCTTGGTGTCGATTTCGGAATTCAGTTCAGCGTACGCTATCGCGCCGAGCGCCACGAGGTGGATGATTTGCGTCAGGCGCTCATAAATACCGCAAAACACGTTGGTGCGCCGCTGACCTTGGCCGCGGCCGCGACTGCGGCAGGATTTCTTTCGTTTCTACCGACCGATTACAAAGGACTCTCCGAGCTGGGTCTACTCGCCGGGCTCGGAATGATCGTTGCTTTTCTCACCAGCATTACTCTCATTCCTGCCTTGTTGATGCTGCTGCGAGCTCCCGGGGAGCCGGCCGAGATGGGATTCAAGGCGCTTGCGCCGGTCGACCGCTTCATGGAGCGGCGCAGGATTCCCGTCATCATCGGGACCGTGCTTGCAGTTACGGCCGGCTTGCCTTTACTGTACTGGGTTCAATTCGACTTCAACCCGC
>JAUTWY010000284.1 GCA_030838305.1 Acidobacteriaceae bacterium | reverse complement strand
TCGCCGTCGGAAAACCGCCGACTGAGAGCAGGCTTTCGTTGTCAAAGACGAGGTGCACCAGCTTTTTGGGTCGGTAGCGCGCCATTGTAGTAAGACTGCCAAGGTTCATCAACAGCGAGCCGTCGCCATCGATGACGATCACCCTTTGTTTCGGCAGGCACAGAGCTAATCCCAAGCCCGTCGAAGAGGCCAGTCCCATCGCGTGTTGCAGGTAGAAGAAATTGGGACGGTGACCCAGAGCCTGCAGCTCAGCGGCAACTGCGCCCATAATCGTGACGACGAGACAGTTCTCCAGTTCCGGATAAACCGACCGAAGACAATCAAGGCGCAGCATCACTCCTCCCACATCAGGTCGCGCGTCAAGAGAAGAGCGACTGGCTGCAAACTGCTTTCGGCCAGGGTCTGCGCCTGCCCGATACGCTTCCTAACGGAATCCAACGCATCAAGGAAGAAATAAGGGATGCCCAACGCCCGCAACAGCGGTTCGGTGACGTTGCCGCCTTGCGTTTGCCACGGGTCGCGCTCTCCAAAGGAGCCGCGATAGCTGATGAGCATCAAGAGAGGAATCTTATACAGATGAGCGAAAGAGACAATTCCGTTAATCGATGCCAGGAAGCCATGGTTCTGCATCAGCATGACCGACTTGACCCCAGCGAAGTAGGCTCCGGCAGAAACGCCGACTCCCTCCTCCTCCTTTGCCAGTCGCACTAGAATCACCTCTGGATCGTCGTCCGCCATCCGGATCAGATGCACCAACCAGGTTTCCGGCAGAGCTGAGAGCAAGCGGATGTCGCAGTCCTTCAAAGCGTCGTAGATCAGCTTGGAGTTGGTCAAGGATACTGGCATACGTTTGTCTTCGGTTTGATGTCGTCGCGCGTACTCTCGCGGCTGCGGATAATATAACCGCTCCTTTTCCCTTGGGAACGAAGAGAACATATTCTAGCCTGCAGAGGGGAAAATGTGCTCTTGACGGGTGTTTGCACCGCGGTATACGTTGGGCGCTGCTCATTCCGCAAGACTTCAGTACTGACTTTTCAGATGTGCCCAGGAGCAAAGGTTTGCAGGCCAAATCCCAAGACGTTCTCGACTCCGAAGTCCCGTCCGGATCGAACTCCAGATTTCCCATTGAATCCGTTCGCGCCGCTTTCCCCGCACTGACTCGCCCTCCGGGATTCATCTTTTTCGACAACGCGGCGGGGGCGCAGGTTCCACAGATCGTGCTGGACGCGGTGAACCATCATCTGCTCGAGTGCAATGCGCAGCGAGGAGGACGCTACGCGAAAAGCCGCGAAGTGGATGCGACGATTCTGCGTGCACGACAGAGTGTCGCTGATCTTGTAAACGCACGCGATGCGAGCGAAATCGCGTTTGGCATGAACGCCACCTCCTTTATTCGTCTGGTGAGTCTGGCGATCGGACAAACGCTCGGTAAGCGAAATGAGGTCGTCGTTACCGATATGGACCACGAAGCGAACGTTGCCACCTGGCTGGCACTGGAACGGACCGGAGCAAGAATCCTTTGGTGGAAGATGAGGGACGATGGGAATCTGCACGTTGACGACCTCGTTCCTCTGGTCTCTTCAACGACGCGTCTCGTGGCGTGCACGCTTGCTTCGAACGCCATCGGTTCGATTGTGGATGTCGCGGCGGCGGCCAAAGTGGCGCACGCTGGCGGCGCTGAAATCTTTCTCGATGCCGTGCATTACGGTCCTCATGGGCTGATCGACGTCCAGGCCTTCGATTGCGATTACCTGGTGTGTTCGGGGTACAAAATCTTCGCTCCTCATATGGGATTTCTTTGGGGACGCCGCGAACTGCTTGAAAAATTACCGACCTTTCGTGAGGATTTCATCCCTGACGAACCTCCCGGAAAAATTGAAGCGGGCACTTTTATTTACGAAAATGTGGCCGGGATGGATGCTGCAGTGCGCTATCTGGAAACGCTGGGCAGGAGCATAACTGGGAACCGTGAAACCGCGAAACCGAAATCCAGGCGGGCCGCTTTGCAGCTTGCATTCAGGGTAATCCGAACTCACGAAGAATCGCTCTCGCTCGAACTGCTTCGGGTGCTGAACGATTGTGGCGCAGCAGTCTACGGGGTGGCGGACAAAAATAGAATCCGTGAACGAGTGCCAACGCTGTGCTTCGACTTGCCGAATGTGTCCCCGGCGCGAGTCGCCGAAGAGCTCGCGAGAAAGAATTTCGGGGTGCGCGATGGCCACATGTACTCGCCGCGGCTCATGAGGCGATTCGGGCTTGCCCAAGAGAGCGGCGCAGTTAGGGCCTCGCTCGTGCACTACAATACGGTCGAAGAGGTGCGCAAGTTCGGAAGCGCGCTGGCTGAGATATCCGGGACTGATTCAACGCGCAACACCAACTCATGCTGACCGACAGGCAAATCCAGCAAGTTCGCTCTCACTTCAGCATTTTTAAACGCAAAATCTACCTCAACACTTGCTCCCAAGGTGCTCTGTCGGATGCCGTGCAGACCGGCCTAGGGGACTACATCGCGACTTGGCACGAGCAAGGCTCGCCATGGGAAACGTGGATGGACCGGTACGAGGAGGCACGAACCGCCTTTGCGCAATTCATTAACGCCAGCCCAGATGAGGTTGCCATCGTGACCAGCGCCTCGGCGGGCATTAACGGCGTCGCCAGCGCGTTGAATTTCCAGGAACGGAAGAAAGTGGTAATGGGTGAGTTCGAGTTTCCCACCATGGGTCACATCTGGCTTGCGCAACGTGTCCGAGGCGCTGAAGTGCAATTTGTGAACGCCGAAGGCAATTGCATTCCATCGGCCAATTACGAAAAGATTGTGGACCGGAATACGCTCATCGTACCCCTCACGCATGTCTGCTTCAAGAACGGATTTCGTTCCGACGTGGCCGCCGTCGCACAAATCGCCCATCACTCCGGCGCTCTCATCATGCTCGACGACTACCAGGACTGCGGAACCCGCCCAGTTGACGTGAAAGCCATGGACCTGGACTTTTTTGTAACCGGAACTCTCAAGTATCTGCTCGGGCCCCCCGGACTTGCTTTCATGTACGTGCGCAAAGAACTCATTTCATCGCTGAGCCCTACAGTTACCGGATGGTTTGCGCAAACCAATCCGTTCGCCTTCGATCCCCAACACATCGATTTGTCGCCCACCGCGCGAAGATTCGAGTCAGGTTCCCCGTCCGTGCCCAATGTGTATGCGGCGGTTCCTGGATTTCAACTGCTGCAAGAAATCGGCATGGAGGAAGTGGCAGAGCACATCAAAAGACTCGTGCAATCGCTGTTGAGCTGCACCCGCGATCTGGGTATTCGTGCCAAAACACCTGCTGATAGCGGAGGACCGCTGGTGGTGTTGCAGTGCAAAGACTCAAACTTACTGGTGCAGAAACTCACGGAAGCCGGTATCGTCGCATCGAACCGTCACGACGGGTTGCGGATATCGTTCCATGTATACAACACGATGGACGATGTAAAGGCGGTCGTAGAAGTTCTCAGGACGAATATCTATCTGATGGTCCTCGACCCTGCCAGTGTCGGCAGTTATGATTGATCCCCACCTTGCAGGCGCCGAGACCACGCTGGCCGGGGAGAAGCCTCCGACGCAGGAAATGGAAGGTCTCCACCGCCGCCTGAGCCAAAGGCAGCTCACCATGATGGCCATTGGCGGCGCCATTGGTGTCGGTTTGTTTTTAGGAAGCAGTGTAACCATTCGCTTGGCTGGGCCCGCCGTCATTCTTTCCTATCTTCTCGGTGCAGGCATTGCTCTAATCATGTCCTATGCGCTGGCAGAGATGGCAGTTGTCCATCCTGTCGCCGGCGCGTTCGGGGTTTATGCGGAGAGGTACCTCAATCCCTGGGCAGGTTTTTCGGTTCGAGCCACTTATGGAGTCGCACAGATCATTGCCATTGGTGCTGAAGTCACTGCCGCGGGGATCTATATGTCTTTTTGGCTCCCGAACGTTCCGCAGTGGGTTTGGGTAGTGTTGGTTTCGGCTTCTCTAGTGGCGCTCAATTCGATGCAGGTCAACCGCCTGGGTGAGTTTGAATACTGGTTCGCAATGATCAAAGTGGCTGCCATCGTCGCCTTCATTATTGTGGGGCTATCTTTGATTCTCGGCATTGGTGCCCACGGCGCGATTGGCTTGGCCCATCTAACGCAGCACGGAGGATTTCTCCCCGCAGGATGGAGGGGAGTATGGCTTTCGCTCACGATAACCGTCACCAGCTACATGGGGGTGGAGATTATCGCGGTCACTGCGGGAGAGGCCCAGAATCCGGAAGTAACCATTCCCCACGCCATGCGGAGCATTGTGTGGCGGCTTATTTTGTTCTACGTGCTGGCGATCGCGATTATGGTGACGATGGTTCCCTGGAACCAGACCGGCAGTTCGTCCACGCTTTCCGGGAGTCCTTTTGTGACCGCATTCGCTGCGGCGCACATACCATTCGCGGCTGCGATCATGAACTTCGTTGTGCTTACTGCCGCGCTATCGAGTGTGAATACTAACCTGTATCTTTCAACTCGAATGCTGTTCTCCCTGAGTCGAGGAGGTTATGCCCCTGAATGGATGGGTAAGGTAAGCCGCAACGGCGTGCCGCATCGGGCGCTGCTGGCTTCAACGGGGGGTATTATCGCAGCCATTCTGCTGGCCATCTTTGCCCCCAAAAATGCTTTCCTCACGCTCTACGGGACCGCAGTCGCCGGAATGCTTTTCGTGTGGATGGTAATTCTCAACACGCACCTTCGTTTTCGCAAAGCCATCTCGCGCGAGCGGCTGTTGAGTTTGCCCATGCGTCTGCGGGCTCACCCGCTTCTCACGGTGGTCGGTATTCTGTTGCTTCTTGCCATTTCGGTTACAACCTTCTTCGTGGAAGGGTTGCGATGGTCGGTACCGGCATTTTCTGTTTTCTTAGGTTTGATTACTCTTTTCTACCTGCGAAGCGGGCGACGCAATACTTTTTAGCAGAGTACGCGTTCTCGTGTAGAGAAGGATATTCCGCGAGGAGAGCACCACATGGTCGAAGCCAGCGAAGAGGTTTACTCTTCGCTCCGACGGCGATTCAAAGGTGAGTTGCTGCGCCCCGGCGACTGCGGCTACGAAGACGCGCGTGTCATTTGGAACGGCATGGTGGCCCGCATGCCAGGACTTATCGCACGATGCGCAGATGTGGTTGATGTGCGACGGGCAATCCGAGCCGCCTCTGAGATCGGGATTCTCACCGCCGTCCGCTGTGGAGGGCATAGCCTTGCAGGTTTCAGCACCTGCGATGGCGGCATGGTGATTGACCTGTCGAGAATGCGCGAGGTCACGGTTAATCCCGAGGCCCGCCGGGCGCGGATCGCAGGGGGCTGTCTGTTGGGATCGATTGACACCGTAACGCAAAAAGCAGGGCTGGTCTTTCCGTCCGGCGTCGTTTCTCACACTGGAGCTTCAGGACTGATTTTGGGCGGAGGCACCGGATGGCTCAGCCGGCGATTCGGATTGTCTTGCGATAATGTGGAGGGGTTCACTCTTGTAACTGCGGATGGTTCCGTTGTACGTGCCAACTCAAAGGAGAACGCGGATTTATTTTGGGGCCTCCGCGGGGGCGGCGGTAACTTCGGAGTGGTGACGGAATTCGAAGTGAACCTCCATCCACTTACCTCTGTTGTGCTCGCTGAAGGACTGACTGCCGAGGCTGACATTCGCCGGCTCCTTGAATGCTGGAGAGACTTCATGGCCGACGCGCCACTCGACTTGAAATGGAACATTGATCTGTGCCTTGCTCCGCATGCAAAGAGGGTACCCATTGAACTCCGTGGACGGCCCGTAGCCAGCAGCTCTTTGGTTTGGACGGGTGACCCCGAAGTCGGATATCCATATTTGGAGCGCGCGCTCTCGATGTGTAATTCGGACTCTATGAGCAGCAAGGTTGTGTCGTTCATAAATTTGCAAACCATGGCGGATTCAGATTTCCCGCATGGCCGGCGCTATTACACCAAGTCGGGTTATTTCACTTATCTCGACGACAACTCTGTCGATCGCCTGGTGGATGCAGTCGCTACTTTTCCGTCATCGGAAACCCAGATTGAACTTGCCTATCTGGGTGGGACGGCAGCTCAGATTGGGGCGCAGGACACCGCGTTCGGAGACCGCAGCGCACCTTTCATCATGAATTTGCTAGCGAACTGGTCGGAAGCGTCCGCTGATGGCGGCAATATTTCCTGGATTCGCGGACTCTTCAACAGACTTCGGCCAGCGATGAAACCAGGTGTTTACGTAAATTTCATGAGCGCCGATGAGCAGGATCGCGTGCCCGAGGCTTACCGGGAACGATGGGAACGTATGGTCGCGGTTAAGACACACTTTGATCCAAATAACTTCTTCCGGCTGAATCAGAATGTTCCTCCAAGCAACTCAGGGCAAAGATCATCTCATGGCTGGCCCGCTGAACCACTACGCTGAGACCTCCGAGCGAGCGCTATCCGTTTTGCCTTCGGCGACAACAACATACTCGTTCGGTTCATCAATCCTGCAGCTCGATCAATGGAGTTGCCCTAGTTGAATTGGAGAAGCCTACGAACATCTCATGCGACCTGGCTGAAGATGGCCGGCGCCGATGTGAAGGACGCGCAGGCACAAATGCGGGTGTGTTTCTGTTGCGAGCGGGGCAGGAAATTCCGTGGCTCGCAAGGTTAATTTCTCGCAGATCGCCCTCCTGGAATCCTTCAGCCGCCCACATTCACAGATCGGTGGTGCTACGGCTTCGCTTCCGAGGCGGTAAAGGCGTAATCGCCGGTGTATCCATTGGACCGAACCTGTATTGTGTATTTACCTCCGGAGGGAACTTTCCAATCAAAGTTGAGATGATCCAAACCGATCAGACCGAGGCGGGTTGTGTCACCACCCGTCGTCACCCTGATCTCCAGGTTCGGGCAGGGCTGGCTGCACTTTCCTTCTATAGAAACTCTGGAACCGGGAGGCGCTGTGAAGTCATAGAACTGCTGGGCTCCTTGCGCAGTTATGCGCCCAGCGCCTCGCGTGGGAGCGTCCGGCGATACGGTCAACGGCAGGCGGACTGCAAAGTGCTGATCAGGCGGAACCGAGCGCAAAGAAAAGCTATAACGTGCCGGATCCTTGTCAGTCCTTGCCACAATGCGATAGGCCCCCCTCTGAGGCAGAACTTCGCGGCCCAGATCGTGACAGCCCATTTGCCCATCCAGGCGATGGTTGTCAGGCGCAAGAATATCCAGGGAAGGAACCGCGCCCTCACATGGGCCAATGCCCAAATACACGACTTCTCCTGCTTGCGCATTGAATGAATAGGACTGTCTTTGTCCCGCCTGTGTGATGATACCGGCTCCCGCCGGATGATCGGGCGAGATCGAGTCATCAATTTTAAGTGGGAACTGGTTGAGCAGAGCCGTACGCAATGAAAAAGTGTAGCGCGCAGTGCCGGAGGCAGAAGCCACAATGCGGTACGTGCCCGCTACTGGCAGCGTCGCCGGGCCGAAATCGCGACAATGGCCGGCTCCGTCGAGCACACCACCGTCTGGCTTGAGTAGATCAAGACTAAGGGCCTCGCCTTGACAGGGACCAACACTGACGTAAACCCTCTCTCCGTTGCTGGCAGTGAAAGAGTACGACTGCCTTTGCGCCACGCTGTTGAGAATGCCAGCGCCTTTTGCCGGGTGGTCAGTCGAGACCGTATCACCGATTTTGATGTCGTAATGATCGGGAGGCGGAAGTTGCGTAGCCGGAACGTTAGTAGCCGGAGCATTAGCAGCTGCGGCCGATCCGCCCGGCGTGCGGGGCGTGGCTGCTGGATTTGTGCCGATTCCCACCGACGCTGCTGCGAAGGCGGGCATGCCGGTGACCCCAACATCGAGAATGCAATCGTCGAGAGCAGGTTGACCGCGAACTCCCACGGCACGGCAGATGGTTTCAGCCTTGGAGCGCGTCAAGGCTATGGAGCTAGCGGTCACCTCCCCCGATGGAATATTGAGGTTCGTGAACGTGGCTGTGCTCTCACCGGGCCAGTAGTGGAATAGCGATTCGGATTGCTTAACACGCCAGCTGTTTCCGACGTGTTCGTAGAGTTTGGCCGCGAAATCGGTGTCGGACGTGCCGATCATGCTGCCATCTCGGCCGGTGAGCTTGTACTCTGAGCCGTTACCCCTGCCCAGCAGCCCGGATACTTTCGGAGCTTCGGCCGCACTGGGGAGGAAACTGTAATTCAGGCTGTCGAAGACTTGTGTGACCGCGAGGCTGCCGCCTGAGCGCCAGCGAATGTTAACCGTTCCTCCATGGCGCTGCAGCAAACCGCCATGCGGCAAACGTTTCTCGATAGCCAGTTCGTTTACAGGTGAGCCGTTCACCAGAACGAACGATGGTTCCCGGGCGTAGACTCCAATCCGGTCGCCATCCACATTGGCGGCGATCGCGGTGTTGACCGCGACCCGAGTTCCCCACGGCTGTTGCCGGGCCTGGATCACGTACGTGCCATCTTGCGAGGCGGCAATCAGGAACTCTCCTGCCGCCTGAAAATCGAAATGCAGACCCGTGATCGTGTCGAGATGCGGATCCCCGTGACCGTCGCCGGATCCCGGTCCTCCCGGCCCTGAGCCACCCGAGCCGGAGCCACCGGGACCTGATCCGCCCGGGCCTGATCCGCCCGGACCCGAGCCACCAGGGCCCGAGCCACCACCGCCTGATCCGCCCCCGCCGCCGTCGCCGCCGCCACCACCGCCGCCGCCACCACCGCCGCCGCCGCCGCCATCACCGCTACCATCGTTCGGGGCTTGAGTGATCGGTCCAATCTCCATCCAGCCCCCGTTGACAGGGGTTATGTCGATGGTACCGCCGCCCGGCGGGTTATAACTGTAGTCAATCGGTCCGATCTGCGCGTCCCCTTGTGGGGCAGGGCGAGTCCAAGCAGAAATTATTGTGACCATGTTGGACCCACCGGAATTTTCGAACGGATCTTGGAACTGCGTCACTCCGTTGGGTCCCTGGTCGCCGTTAGGAGTGTCGGTAGAAGTAGAAGAAGAATTAGAGCCCCAAGGATCCGGAAAGCGCGGCGAACTTGCTGACACGATCACGATCATCCCTCCGGAAGAATCAAGGCCCTTTCGATCTGTACGATCCACTGGGTCCGCGAAAGCGTACCGGTATAGGTTGGCATCACGACCCTGGAAGCGAATCGGGTCGCTTGCCGTCCAGCGGCCGGTGGCTGGATCGTAGTCGCGAGCCCCGAAGCGAATCAGGCCTGTATCCGGATCGTGCAGGCCTCCGGCGAAGCCGATGGGAACCCATCCTAGCCCCGAATCCTGAGTTACATTGCCCCAGGCGTCATATGCGATTTGCTCCACAACAGCTCCGGTTCGTGAATCAATAATCAGCCGCGGACTACCGACAGCATCGGTAATGACGCGATAAGTCACTCCAGAGTGTTCGACTAAGGCGAGATGCCCGCCATTGTCGTAACCGAATCGAGATACAATTCGGCCGCCGGCATCAGTTTCAGCGGCGATGGATCCGTCGAGCCGATACAGATATCCGGCAACGAGTTTGCCGCCGACTTCACGCCCAACTCGACGCCCGCCGGCATCCACGAAGTATCTGACCTTGCGGCCATCGGGCAAGCTGGCCTGGCGTAGAGCGCCAAAATCGTCGTACACGAAAGCCGATGCGCGCTGGCCGTGCGCAACACCTGCCAAGGTTCCATCCGGCATCCACTTGTACTGAGTGTTGCCAAAGCTCACGAGCCGTTCACGGTCGTCGTAGCTCGCCTTAAGTTTTTCTTTCGCTCGCACAAGGCTGACGCGGTTACCTGCCGGATCGTAATGGTAAGTTTCAGTCGCTCGGCCATTGACTCGCACCGTGGTCAGGCGATCAGCCCGGTCGTAGGAGTACTCCGTTTCCGAGGTCTTGCCAGGGCCAAAGATTTCAGTAACCGTCTTGATCCGCTCCAAAGCGTCGCGCGTGTAGCGCACGTCGAGCAGTAGCTTGCCGGCCGCGGCTGTAGTCTCACGGACTAGTTGTTTGTATTCGTCGAACTCTTGCCGGGTTTCGATGACTCCAAGTGTTGTATGCGTCACCAGAGCGGTTGCTGGATGACGCGTAAGGGAAAGCTGGCCGATCCCGGTAAGATTGCCCGCCGGATCGTAAGTGAAATCCAGGTTGTTGCTGCCGTTTACCGCTTCGCGAGCCACACGGCCAATTGGATCAAGTGCAGTGGAGACGGAACCGTGGATTGTTCCCGACCAAGTCAGGCTGGTTTGTGCGCTGCCCGTATATCCATAGCTCATATTTACGCCGCTGGGATCGGAGACCTGAGTAACCAACCCGGAACGAGCATCGTAGGAGAAGGTGCGCTTGCCCTGGTCAAAGGTGGAACTCGTAAGCCTCCCCGTGGAGTCGTAACTATAGGCGATGGCACGATTGCCCAAACCTGAAATGGCGGTCAACTGGCCATCTTTGTCGTACGAACTGGTCTCAATCGAGGCATCCCCCTGAACCATCGGAGGAACAAACGCGGTAGGACGCCCCGCAGCGCTCATTCCCAAAGTGAAATTCAACCCACCCGGCGGCTGTACCTGGTTAACTCGACCTGCCGAATCGTAACCAAAGACAACTGTCGATCCATCTCCCACAGAGACGGTAACGGTTCGCCCTGCGTTATCCACCGCGCGCTTTTCGTTAACACCATCAGGACGGGTTGTAATGATCTGGCCTGTGCTGGCGTCGTAGGTATAGCGCGTAGTTCGGGCAAGCTTGCCAGTTCCAATGGTCACGCTTCTGCTGCGCCCTTGGCCATTGTAGGTATATGACACTGGCGCCCCACCCGGAGCGGAGTAACTCAGCAGTCGGCCGCGCTCGTCATACTGCAAAACACTTCGGCGTCCGCTCGGGTCCACAATATCCGCAGTGCGCTGCGCTGGATCGAAGTGTTGCGTCCACGGTTGTCCGTTGATGATGGTGATAACGGAACCGGCGAGCATGTATGGTAGGGAGCGTTGCTCCTGCTGGTTGTACTTGACCTCTCTGCGTGAAGTGACGCCGTCTGGCCGGGTTTCCACAATCGGAGTGAGAATTGGAGAGGCCATGCCCCACACTGGGTTCGCAACTGCTCCGATATTCCAAATTGTCCGGTCAGCAAGTTCCAGCACGCGATTGCCGGGCGTATCGCTGGTCTGACGGTTTTCCGTACCGTCCGGCCTGATGAACGTACGCCGGATGCCTCCTTTCACGGATTCTGTGCGGTAGGTCCAATGTCGGCCCAGCGCAGTCAGAATGCTGATTTCCAGACTGTCGCCGGATGCTTTTCGTTCATAGCGTTGCATTACTCCGTCGGCATCGGTCGCGGACGTTAGATGTCCGGAGGAATCGTATGTGAACCGTTGAACATCACCGGCCGGATCAGTTTCGCTCTCGACAAGGTCCACTGGGTTCCAGGTGATCTGTGTTGTTTCGTCGGCAGGATTGGTGATTCCGACTAGGTATCCCCTACTATTCAGCGTGAGTCGCGTTGCTCCTCCGTCTATTCCTAGAAGTCTCGGTTGAGCGCCACTTGCGTCCCGCTGAACGGAGACATGCACGGGCCGGTTATTTACAGAACCATCCAACTGAAGAAGGCGGCCAGCGCTGTCGTAGGAGATTTTGACCAGCTCCGAGCCTAGAAGGCCATCCACGGTACGAGTGTGGCGTCCGGCGGAATCAAAGATGAATGCCAGCGCGCCGTCATAGCTCGGGACAGCCAATTCGCCCGAATGTAGTTTCACGCCATCGGCTCTGCGCCAGCTACCGTCCCCGCTGATCAGAATCCGATTGGCGCGGTCGTAGCGCTGAACCAGATTGATCGACCAACCGCCGAGACCAAGCGGTTGCGCGTCCCAAGAACCTTGCTCTGCTTGCCGAATCATCCACCGGCTCGAATACGTCAGGAAAAGATTGGTGTCGGTGATGGGGATGGACAAAAACGCATTTTGCTGAATGCAGCCGATGTAGCCGGCGGGATCGCATTCTTCAAGCGCCAGCGGTACCGTGCCATGCTTGTGGCAGGCTACTGACGAAAGCACCAGTAGCAGCGCCAATATCCGACTCTGAGTTCGAGAACGCATTTCGATCACTGCTGTCCGATCCTGCAGGCCGGGACATCGGGATCGGTATTCGTCTCACTCTTCTTATAAAATTCAAATGTGCCTTTGCCAGGTATGCCCAGCAGGGCCGAGTCAAATCCACCGGACGCGATCAGGTTAAAATGCGTGGTGCTACAGTTGGGCACCACACTCATCGGCCCGGAACCGGCATAGTCATACTCATTCACCCATTGCACATAAGCCCCGCCTTCCGTCCTGAAGAAATCCGGTTTGTCTTTGGAGAGGACGCTGGAAAGCCGGGCTTCAAAAGCATCGGCGCTCCCGTGGCTCTTGATCGCATCCGGCACTTGCGAATGAACTGCTTCCATGAAGCTGGCTGTGCCGAAACCGAATGCGATCTTCGGAGCATTCACGGCCACGACCACCCCGTGAGCCGCCAGGGCTGAGGAAGTAACCTTCTCAACTGACTTCGGAGATGCTTTCATTTGTTCAACCGGTGCAGCTCCATTCGGCGTGGCGGTAAATCCACCTTTTCCCGCGTAAGATACTTCGAAGCCTCCGGATACTGCCGCTTTCTTCTCGCCCAAGCCGGGAGTAAAAATCAGGTTCGCGCCGATTTCATATAAGAACGGCAGGTGGTTCGCGACGAATATCTCTTTGAAGAAAGTGGGCATCCGCAGCCGTTTTTCCCCAATACCGCTGTTCGAGCCGTTTGTGGCCACGGCCCAATCCACCTTGAGGGTGCCTTCGACCGGCGCGGTGAAGAGCAGTTTCTGAAGTTTGGCTCCGCGAATCTCCGCAAGGAATGAGAATCCATTGTTCTTCAAGTGCCCCTTGCCGTTGACTTTCGCGTCCAGCCCGCTAAGGTGCTTTTCGGCAACGAAGCAAAAATCGAGGGCGTTAGGGTCGGCGTCGCTGCCGGCATCGCTGTGAACGGTGTAGTGCCATTCGTCCACGTCGCCAGTCAATTTGTCGACACCCGGACCAAAATTCGTATCTTGCTGGTCCAGAATCACAGGGTCCCGGGAATTGGTTGGGAACTGGATGGTGCCATCTTCGATGAAGTCCGTCAGCGCGGTCGCATTGGTGGCCACCGCCGTCAGTGGCCCCTGCTTCAAGGTGCCCAGCACGCGCCTCGCTCCCATGTCCTGGAGCACCAGAACCTGTCCTGCTGCCAGGTTCCCGATGCGCTGATCCGATGTGTTGAAGACCAGGACGTGGCCGTCGCTACTCACACTTTTGAGCGCGTTCTGGGCCGTATTACCGTCGACGACGACGGCATCTTTCGTCCACTTGATAGCGGTGGACTGAGCCGAGACGGCAATCCCCCCAATGCCTATAATCTGGCTGATCATCAAGACAAAGCGTGAGCATTGAAATATCCGCCTCATAACCACTCTCCCCATTCTGTTGTATCCGCTCATCTCTTAACCCTCGCCATTTCATAGTGGGCTTTGTTCAGCGCGTCACCCCGCACGATCGTTTCATCTAGGGTGAATTTCGCGACGCAACCGTCGGGTGCCATCCAGGCCGTTCCTTTTTCGGAGGCGCCTTTGCCAAATAACGTTTCAAACTCCTGACGATCGGAAGAATTGGCACTCCCAGTGTCGATGGAATACTTCGCGGTGTCATATCCATTGATGGATTCACGGCCTTGTTGAACAATGGCCGACGATTTCAGAGCGTTCAACCTGGCGGACATTGCTGTTATGTTCAGGTGCGACAGGTCGAGGACAGCGCCGTTCCAACTGCCTTCATCTGAGCGCACACCATGGAAGGTGTGAGAACCAGATTTGTCCTTGATGATGATATCCATGGTTTGGGGCGTGATCTCGGCCTCATCCTCCACCCAGCCATTCGCATCCGTGTATTTATACGAGTAACGAAAGGCTTCGGGAGGATTATTGATGCGATCACCGATGCACATGACGTCAATGTGGGCGTCCCTGTCGTT
>JAUTWY010000272.1 GCA_030838305.1 Acidobacteriaceae bacterium | reverse complement strand
ATTCTTCCTTCTGCCGTTTTCTCAAGTAGTGCCGCAAACTCTCCAAATACAGATCTCCCTTATCCGCGAACTCGGAATAGAGGCCGGACTTGTTTACGCCCGTAGCCTTTTCCAATTCCTGAAGGCTAGTATCCGCGAAGCCGCATTTCCAGAAGACAGGCAGTGCCTTCTCGAGCACGCCCTCGCGGCTGAAGTTCTTGGTACGTCCCATAGGGACATTATTGCGTATCGAACCGCCAGGTTCAATTTCATATTGCGAGTGCCACCCGTGCTCCATGCATAGTGAACCGTTGCATGAGATCGTTCGGTTCACATTGACGTCAGCGAAGACCATGACCTTCTTGCCTTTCCGACCGGCAGAGGTCAGAAGCCGTCAGCCGATGTTCCGTATTGAGCCACCGGAGGAGTTGACGAAAAGAATTTTCAACAAGGCTCACAGGTCCGCAGGGGACGCGCCATCAAAGCACCAGCCGAAGCCATCTGCATAAGAAGTCACTTGTGCACAAGCCGACACGAAATGATTTCACGAAAGCAGAACACGCGGCATATCATAGCACTCGGTCAGGCGTTTGACAACCGATCGGTTCAGAATAAAAGAGCCCCCGATACCCCCGCACTGAATACCAGGGCGAAGCGCGGGGACTGTGGCAGGTTATACCGAGCCGGATAAACAAGCGTGCGATCTTGCTTACGCGAATGCGCTTCTGTGACTATCTGGAGAAACCCGCGCGGCCCGGCGATTCACATCTTGCGGAGCATCTGCATGAAGTTTTCGATTTTACGCGTAATGTGCGCTTTGCTCGGTTGGAGATTCTGCTCGACACAGAGACCGGAAAAAAAGGTCAGGACCAAATCTGCAATCACGCCGGCTTCCATCGCCGATTTCTCAGCCTGAATATTTTTCAGAAGCAGGCGTTTGAGCAGCACTAGGCTATCCTTCATCAGCTCGCGCGCCTCTGGCGGGAGGACCGCGTACTCGCGCATGGAGTTTACGGAAAAGCAGCCTTTTTGTCCGCGGCAGCCGTAGCTGTACTTCAAGAACTGCTCCACATTGGACCAGCCGAACGGCTGTGTCGACATGGTTTCCTCTGCATTCAGAGTATCGAGGTAATGACGAAGACTCGCGATGAACAGGTCTTCCTTGTCTCTGAACTCCGTGTAGAGCCCTGACTTGTTTACACTCGTTGCCTTTTCAAGATCCTGAAGACTGGTGTCGGCAAACCCGCGTTTCCAAAACACTGGGATCGCCTTGTCAAGCACTCCCTCTCGGCTGAAGTTCTTTGGTCGCGTCATAAAAGCATTATCAGTTGTTATCGCGCAGTGGTCAAAGGAAGAGGGATAGACGCTAACGAACCGTTTGGTTCATAATAGGCATCTCGTGCAGAAGACCCTATGCCTAGCGCTTACAAGCAACAAGTCATCGAACTCTTGATGAGCATTGAGACGGGTGACGAAAAGCCACTCGCTTACATCAACCCCAGCAGGTACATCCGGCACAACCTGGCCGTTGGCGATGGTGTGGAGGATTCGTCGCACGCATGAAAGGCCCGGGCGAAAGGGTCTGCCAAGGTAAATATCGTGCGCGTTTGGAGGATGGCGACTTTGTGTTTACCCATACCGAGTACACCTTTGCCATCGGGCACCGCGTGGGTTTTGACATCTTCCGCTTTGAAAACGGAAAAATGGTTGAGCATTGGGACAACTTGTAAGATACCACCGCCGAGCGGGGATGGAGAGAGAGGCTTACGACGATGACTTCGCAAGAATTATCAGTGCAAGCGGCAATCAATTCATTGCTTCTAAAAGGTCAACCCGCGAAGCTTTGGACACAAAGCGTCAATTTCATTGCTGTCCTCGTGCTTATCGCGGCGATGCTTGTCGTCTCGTATGTTTTGGGGGACCATGACGAACCCGTGACTGGGCAGCTTTACGAACCGCGGACCCACAATGAATGTACGAGCCGGGCACCTGTTTCCACTATGTTCTATCTGGTTGCGCTGTTCTTCGTTATCTTCGAGCTTCGGTCCAATAGCGGACAACTACATTGAGCTGCTCGATGCGGGACCCGGGGCGCTGGCGCTGCGGTCGTCTTTTGTCGGATATGGCTTCTTTTCCTCTGCGGCCGGGTATGGCTGTTGAACCTGACCTGCGGCACTCACTGCCGAGAGGATTCCGGCGCCGGCGAGCGCCGCCGTTCCCACTCCAAGGAAATTTCGCCGAGAAAACGCGTCAGTTATCGTATTGTCGCTCATAGATTTCCTTCTTGATTGCAAAGATCGGTGAAGAAAATTTCCGGCAGCAAGTCACCGATTCCGCACGACGATATGGCAGTCGGCGTTCGCTGTCAATCCTGTGCATATCCCGCCGTGCACTGACTGGAAGAATAGCAACGGAAAATTCTGAAAGGACGTCACCATGGATTGAGGGAACTCGGCAACGGGGTTACACCTCGCGGATTGTTTCGGATATCCCAGCTTCCTACATGTAGAACGAAGTTCTACCGATACTCGGGGTGATTGGGAGAAGATCTATTCAGAAGATCGCACCACGTCAGTTCGCGCACAACGTCGAGGCTCTCCCACGGAAAGGTCGGGTCCGACCCTCTCACAGGACCGGCCTCATGGTTTACTACTTGCATCGGCCTTTTGTGCCTGAAATTTTGATCTGGTGGCTATGCCTCGGATTGCGGCACCGCCGCTAGTCGTGGAGAACAACATTCAGAAGTGAACTGTGGACTTCCAACCCACCGTTGTAATGAATGAAACCCAACTTCCTGAATTTGTTCATGAAGAAGCTGACCCGTGATCGAGTTGTGCCCACCATTTCCGCCAGGGTCTCCTGAGTGATCTTGGGAACTACTGTCTCTGGCATGCCTTCTTTTCCAAAGTGAGCAAGCAACAGAAGAATCCGAGCCAGTCTCTTCTCGCTGGAATTGAAGAGTTGGTCAACCAAGTCCGCTTCGTATCGGATGTTCCGTCCCAGCAAATATGCCGTGAACATATCGGACAATGTATGTTCCTGGTGAAGCGCAAGCATCATTGCCTTTTTCTCGATTCGCAGAAGTTTACAATCTGTCATTGCGGTTGCAGACCCCATTCGTAAGGACTGTCCTGCTAGGCTACCTTCTCCGAAGAAATCGCCCGGATTCAATAAGCCTATCGTAGCTTCCTTGCCATTCTTGGCGACGACGGTGAGTCTTACCTTGCCCTCCTGGATATAAAACACCGCATCGCATGCTGCCCCCTGAGCGTAAATTGTTTGGTTCTTTACGATCCACACAATTCTCCGGCCCTGACCGATAGTGGCAAGGAACCTCTCTGGGTCAAAATCGCGTCCCTTTCTAGTTGCAGCAACGAGAGTCGTGCTCGGTCCCCCTGGCTTTAGGATTCACCGTCAGTGATCAGAAACTCTAGGTCGTGCGTATTGGCGAATCTTACATACTAAAAATACATCTCGTTGACGATGCTGTGGCTCAGCGTGAACCAGACGCACGAACTGCTGTTGTACGCAGTGCCGATGCCGTCCTTGGCGCTACACGTCCGGCGGGGCTCGGTGCCTGGCGCCCCGAAGCCGAGGAGGGTCTTATTCATAGGTCTACATAGTTGGTTGCTAGGCCTGCCCAAGGCTTCCGTAAAGCTCACTTACGTATGCCTCGCTCCGGCCGGCTCCTTGATCCGCGGCGCTACCCATACCGCCCAATCTCCATGAGATATGAACTCGTGGGGCCGAGGATGCAGGGGGAGAATGCATGCGACACCAGCCCCACCAGACGAGATTTCTCACGTCGACAAACGAGCGGTATTGCAGAATCTGGTCATTTTTGCATTTTCCGCCCACAATGGATCCGCACAACCGCAAAACATCGCCCCTAACGTTTTGCAAGTCGCATTCAGGAGCGTTTGATCGTTCGAAGTTCTGAGTCGCTCGGGCTCAAATGTCTCCTATCCTGAGATCGAACGTTGCGAGGGCGGATAGGCTTGCCACAGACGTTGGCTGCGAGTCTCGTCCCGACTTCTCCAGACTAAAAGAGACAGTGTTCCGGCAGCCTCTTCCCAGGCAAGCATCTTCAGCCTAAAAACAAGAACTTCGCGAGACTGTATAGAAGAGACCACCTCGCTCTCTTTGAAACCCTCTAAGATGTGTCATTGGACGTTCAGAAAGGGCCGATGGCCGCGCGTGAATTGACACCGGAATCTCCCGAACAGGCCGAGGCGATGTTTCCCAAGCTGGATGACGGGCAAATTGCTCGACTAGCGTCGTTTGGCGGGCAGCAGGATGTGCAGGCACATGAAGTTATTCTAGAACCGGGAGATTTGCATCACGGCATCTTCGTCGTACTGAGTGGCAGCATCGAAGTGATTCGTGTCTCAGGCGATGGCGAGACTGTCCTCCACGTTCTCGGTCGCGGAGAATTCACAGGCGACGTGAACCTGCTCTCGGGACGAGGGACTCTGATCCGCGGCCGGACAGTGGAAGCCAGCACACTCCTTGAAATCGACCGGGCTAATCTGCGCCACATCATGCAGACCGATGCTGCGCTCGGGGAGACATTCCTGAATGCGTTTGTGCTACGCCGGGTATACCTCATCTCCAACTCCATAGGCGATGCGGTACTGATTGGATCGAACCATTCGAGCGACACGCTGCGTCTGAGAGAATTCCTGGCTCGCAACGGCCAACCTCACACCTATCTTGATATCGAGGTCGACCCTGATGTCCAGACAGTTCTTGACCAATTCGGAATACCCCTAGCGGACATTCCGGTCCTGATCTGTCGCGGCGCGGTCGCCCTGCGCAATCCGACCAATTCCGAAGCGGCTGCCTGCCTCGGACTGAACGCCGGAATCGATC
>JAUTWY010000173.1 GCA_030838305.1 Acidobacteriaceae bacterium | reverse complement strand
TTAGGGAGCGGCATGCAGGGCTCAGGCCGCGAGGCATTACAGCAACTGGCAGGCGGAACCGGTGGAGTCGCTTACTTTCCCGATTCGCTGGATCAGGTGGACAACATCACGCGGACCGTCGCGCGCGACATCCGCAGCCAGTACATGCTCGCGTACAAGCCGAAAAATCAGAACGCAAAACCGGGATACCAGTCGGTTCGAGTCGAAGCCCATGCTCCAGGAAATGCCAAGCTCACGGTCCGCACCCGAAGCGGATACTTTTCCCCGGAAGCTGGCCGCTAAGTTCGGGGCAGGCGAAACCTAAGCAATTGGTACTTCCGTGGTATTACGGAGCTGCGGAGGCATCTGGATCTGGATGATGTTGTTCTTGATGGCGTAAACCACCAGATCGCGGATGGAATGGAGGCTCAGTTTCCGCATGATGTTGCTGCGATGTGTCTCCACGGTTTTAGTGCTTAAGTTCAGAAGTGTAGCTACTTCTTTCGAGCTCTTTCCTTCCGCCAGAAGTTGAGTGACTTCGCGCTCCCGCACCGTCAAGGTCGGCAGATTCGGCGGCTCGTTGCGGGATATGGCGTGGCCCTTGTCGAGGAAGCCCGCCAAAACCAGATCATTGACCCGCGGCGTGAAGAACATTCGCTTGCTCTGCAGAGCTTCCACTGCGGATACCAGATCGCGAGCCGCGTCCGACTTGAGGACGAAACCCCGCGCCCCGGCGTCCAAAGCTTCGCGGATGACTTGATCGGAATCCGTAATCGTCAACACGATAACCTTGAAGTGAGGGTCATGCTGCAACAGTTGGCGCGTAGTGTCTAAGCCGTTGAGGTACGGCATACCAATGTCAACGATCACCACATCAGGCTTCAGCTGCTTGGCCATCTCGACTGCTTCCCGGCCATCGGACGCTTCACCGCACACTTCCCATCCTTCATGCTTTTGAAGAAGAGCGCACAATCCGCGGCGAACAATTTCGTGATCATCGGCTAACAAGATACGGAGTTTCATGGCAGATTCTTCCTCCCCAGAGCTTTCAAAGACATCACCAGGTTCGAACCGTGGCCTGACTTCAACATGCAGCGCTTGGACTTCTGGCCAGCGCCGTAAACACTCGATGCTGGCTTACCGCCTCTACAGCCTCCAGCAGATCCCGCGCAGCATTCGATTTCACCACATAACCCCGAGCTCCCGCATCCAGAGCCTCACGCATCATCTGCGGCGAGTCGTGCTGGGTGACGAATAGAACCTCAAGGCCATTTGTCTTCGGTTTTTGCTGAATCAACCGGCATGCTTCTAGGCCATTCATTCGCGGCATCGTAACATCGAGGACCACCACATCTGGTCGTAAGCTCTCGACTTTTTCCAACGCCTCAATCCCATCCGATGCTTCGCCCACCACTTCCCAACCGGAACGACCTTCTAAAAGAGTCCGTAGGCCTTGCCTGACGATCGGATGGTCATCCACAAGCAATATCCGGACTGTCATCACTCTTATGGTCTCCTAGGCAGCTGGCTACGCGCTGCGCGCAACGGGCTGGCTCTTACGCTGTGCTGTGTGCAATCTCTACATTCCAGCCGCAGGAGTCCCTCAGCAAGGCGGAAGGGCAGTTCCTAAACGAATCACCTAAAACCTAGCATGGCGCTCCGCACGACCGAATACAGGGAATCCTGTATCTTTTGCGGAAGCGGTGGTCAAGGGAATAGTACCCTAATCGCCCATCGAACTTACGGGCGGAAAGTGAGGAAAGTAAGTTCCCGCGTGCAAAAGTGCGTCCACGGCCTCAACGATGGAGCCGACATCCGATTTTGCGCAAGCACCGCGAATTCCCGCCCGGCGAGCCTCCTCGGCAAGCTGTTTCGATAAATGAATCGTGACCATCAGGATAGGAATTTCAGGAAAGATTCCCGATATTTGCCTGGCAACGTCAAGCCCATTCAGATCGGGCATCTGGAAGTCCAATAAGATCATGTCGGGCGGATTTTTTCTTACTCTCTGGATCGCCTCGCCCCCGGTTCGCGCTTCGTCGCATACCTGCCAGGTGCTCTGCTGTTCAAGCAGAGCCCGAAGGTAGTGGCGAACCGCCGGGTTATCGTCGACCACCAGAATTCGGACCAAGGGTCGCTTTTCTTCCATTTCAGTCGGCAAAGATGAGTTTCCCAGCATTAGTCTGACCTTAACCATAGAGCGCTGTTATCGTGCTCACAATACGGTAAACTCCTGAGCAGCCGATACGGTATCCCTACCGGAATCACCAAATTCCTTTATCTGTGCCGGTAAATTTGAATTCCAGGGCGGCTGCGGCAGCCAGCGGAGGCAGCAGGGTGAGGCGGAGCGTGCTCCGGAGTTCCCCGTTTAGCAAAAGCCTCGTCCATTCGGAAGCGTAGAGCTTCGCCGCTTGCGGGAAAATCGGAATTCGGAGGAATTTTCGACGGAAGCTAACCAGTTCGTTGCCAAATCGCGCGGCATCGTTCACCAGAGAGGGCAGCGGCAGATTATCTCCACGATAGGACTTGACATATCCCGCCACCGTTACCAGGTAGGTGGCCAAGCCATCCCAAAGGCCCGCCGATCGAGCCAATGACTTGAGATAGCCATAATCAATCGCACCCGATTCCACGAGCTGGGCGGTATCTGCTACGTCACACAGCCGCAGATAAAAGTGACGATACATTCGCTGCAGGGTACTGATAATCAAACGGTCTTCCGGCGCGGGGACGGGGAAGCTATATCCGCCCAATTGTGCGGTACCGGCTCGCCTCACCAGAGAGTCCGTAACCGTGACTTGTTCTCCGGTTTGACCCAACCGCCCCACGTGCACTTCCACGAGTTCAGGCAAAGCAGGAACAACGAAGTTCCATTTGTTGGCCAGCCGGTCGCCCCAGCTCCGTTCTTCCAGGCGCGCCTGGAAGCGGTCGCGCATGATGGCGACGACATCGGCGCTCGCCGCACTGGAGTACAGATCCAAATCGCTTCCCAAGTCCGGCCAGTGATCGAGAGACTTAATGACAACCACGTTGCCCACATCTCTCAGTGCCTCGCAAATAGGAGACAAGAAAGACAATGCATGCTCAATCCGAGCCCGCTCCTTCTCCATTGCACGATCGACTGATTCGGCCCATTGATTCCCCTGCGCCACCATTGTGCGATGTAACTCCGGGAAGGCGCGCATGACCACGTGATGGGAGGCTGCGAGGCCCCAGAGCTCGCCAAAATCAGGAGGTCCAAAGCTGGCAACACTAGCCGCGATCGCGTCCGTGCAATCGCGCCGTGGAACCCAGCCGGCGTTAGACTCTGCCCCGTCACTTCTCTCAACTCCGAGAAGAAGTTGAGAAAGGAGGGTGAGACATCTACTAGAGTTTTTCGCGCCGTCCATGCTTTTCATCCGTCCGTGCAGCCGCTCGACTGGCAAAATAACGTTTGGCCTACTTTCGATGTGTAAATCAGCGATCTGGTTGTTAAGGACAGATCCTTACCCCGGCCCTTGCCAGATGGGTTTGCCCGAGCTTGCGTTTCCAGTGCCGCAATTGTTGGCCGGCTGCCGTTCTATGGCAGTCCCTTCTTCGTAGTCATTCCAGGTTTCGAGCAAAAGAAATGGAAGTGGGCTAGAACTGTCGTAGTACTGGCGGTAAACACTCATGGTTTCGTCCAGCGTTTTCCCGCATCCGCGCTGGATGTGGCGATTCAGCCCCCATTTGGCAGCCGAGTCGTCGAAACCTGGCCAGGCGCCTCCGATGGCGATCTTGTCGGGATGCTTGTTTTTCATCGTGTTGTAGAAATTCTTGAGATACTTCTCGCCCCAGTTGCTGCCATCAGGCGCCCATCCGCCGGGGCCGGGCTGAACCCACGCGTAAGAACCTGCGAAATCATTGGCGAACTGTGAGGCCGGCTCATCCTTATAGATCAGGAGAGGCTGCCGATCCCAGCTGCTGAAGTGCTGGCGCACCCGGTTCCAATCAATGTGCCCGCTCTTGGGAAAGATAAAGATCATGGGCCGGCCGTCATACGTGAGGTAAGCGTCGCGGTACTTCGCGGAGGGACCAAAATACTGCGCGTAGGCTTTATCGAAAGCCGCAATGGCGCTGTCCGTGGCCTCCGAGTCTTGGTCTTCCGCCTCGTTGTAAAGAAGGGCAACCTGGAAGTGGCTCTCACTCGCCGCTTCCTGCAGCAGAGCGAAATTGTGATCCGAGTAAGGACGACTCTCGCCATACCAGTCGACTACGAAGGCAGCGATGCCCATGCGGCGGGCCTGCTGAATTTGCTTGCGGAGAAGAGGGGGATCCTGGCTGGAGTAGCCCACATCCATGTGGCTGTGGTCTCCAAACCATGGCATGTAAACTGCGAGAAGCTTAGGAGAAAGCGCCGGCGACAGCCCGCTCTGCTTTAGAGTGCGATGGACGCCGCTGGTTGTGCACCCGCCCGCCACCACGAAACACGCTAGACAAAAAGTAAGTAACGCCTTCGACAAGTATCGACTCCATTCTCTCGGCCTTCCTACACCATGATTAGGATGCTCTGGGAAACGCTACGGTTGGCGCTTGGGGAGGAGGATCGACCGGGTGTTGCACCCAAATCAAGACTGTGGCACTGCCTGCAGTTGTCGAATCACCCAACGATCGGCGCCCGGCGTCATCAGTACTACGTAGTGCATGACGACGTGCTCGTCATGAATGATTTTTCCGCCATCGGAAATCCGCAGCTCATACTCTGCGGTATCGTGCAATTCCATGACGTCGCCCTCTGGCGCGTAAAACACCGCTTCCAGTCGGTGGCTCTGGTCCACATACTGCCGGCTGAGGCCGGAGTGCTGCTGGCCGACAACCGTCTCCCTGAGCAACTGCTTCGCCGCTCCTGCGAAAGGCCCCTCTAATGGATCCAGGGTATTGAGCTCAAGGGCTTGGGCAATACTGGTCCACGCAAAGCGATAATCCCGCAGGATTCCACGCTCCGTTAAGTTCTCAACCGCTCGGGGGGTGGATTTACTGGCATCGAACTGTATCTGGACCGCCGCGTCAGACCCATACGCTGCGGGCGCCACGCCGCAGATCGAAGTAAAGATCCAAGCGAACATCGCCGCCAGCCGTACACCGTTGCGAAGACACGCTGCGAATTTGACCGTGCGGATCATGGTTTCGCTCCGATGCGAAGCTCGTTGCCCATCACTACGCCGGAAGCTACCGATATAACGGCTGCGCCTTGCGCCGCAATCTGAGCCCGCGCCACACCCTGCTTGACCGGCGCGTCGACAGTGCTTTTCCCGTTTGCTTCAGTGGCGGAGAAAGTAACAATCGTGCCATCCGGCACGACATTTCCGGCGCAATCGTGAACTGGTTCGGTCTGAACCAAGATCCCAATCGGTATGCGTTGTCCCGTAATGCGCAGGTTGCAAGGCTCCGAAGCAACTTGTTGCACCGCACGCCGCGCGGTCAGATCATTGACGGAAGCGATGACTTCGACCATGCCGGCAGACTTGCCCGAGGCGGTCCGAAACCAGGCCACTCCGTTTTGAGTACGAACCGGCCGCGAGAATAGCGGCTTGTCCCCTGCCATCAGTTGGAAGTTGATCGTCGCCGGCGCTAAAACGAGATTGCGAAATTGATCAAATGGAAAGGCGACCCCACTTAAGGCGTCGCCTCGCCCGACTGGAACTCGCGACGGGTGCACCAGAAAAGTGAGAGTTGCCGGCTTCGCGGCAACGACGTAAAAAGTGCCACTGTGGCAACTGTCAGAGCACACCAGAGCCAAATAGTCGCCCGCATTTCGCAACTCCTGGCCCGGCAGATGGATTTCTTCTCCAAGACTCACATCGTTCTTGCGCGAGACGCCGGGACCCAACAGATAAAACGTTGCCTTGCCGCGGCCCGTGGTTGAAATAGTCGCGTCATCTCCCGCGGTAACTGAAGCAGGAACGCGGAGATCCTGCGCCCACGACACCATCGAAAACCCCGCCACGCACAGGGCCGCGCAAAGTAGGAAAATCAGGCGCATGTTACGACCTGCCCAAACTGTAATGGTCAACCACCACGTGAAAGTTCTGTACCTTGGATGCGACAGAACGGGGAATCTCGACCGCAAACGGCTCCGAAGATTGTGGCAGCAGAGCACGATCCACATATCCGTCTGCTACCCATACGACCTTGGCGTTGTTGTCGTAGAAACTCACAATCACATGCGAAATGTTGACCGTTTGCCCGCTCTGATTGAAGAGATCTCCATGCAGAACGCTTTTTCCCTGCACATCAGCCTCGATCTTCTGATTCATTACTCCGATGACAGGATCGGCTGAGGCAGGAACCAGCGTCGCTTTCTGGTCCATGCGCACGCTCTTCACACTCTTCAAACTGATATTGGGAAAGTCGATGCGATACGGCGTCACCTGCTTGGGAAGAAGAATGTGATCGATCTTGTCAAAGCTGCTCTCCTCATCAATGGCACTGCCCGCGCCATCCAGCAGGGTGGCATTCACATTCACAAAAGCCGGAACCGTGTCCTCATTTACAACTTCTCCCATCACGACAGCGCCTTCGGCGGAGTCCACTGCATTCATGGAGGTGATCCGGACATGCGGTGAATCAACGTTCTTCGCTCCCCACTCGTCGTTTGCGCCGCCCGTCACAAGATCCCAGCGCAAGTACGTAACCGGAATCACTTGTGCCGGCACATTGGGAATCTGAACCTTCGGCCACAGAGCTCTCCAGACATCGCCCTCGCGCACCCAATGGAGGTCGCGAACATCTTCGATGGGACCGACCGGGGTCGTCCAATGCAGGCGCACTCGCATCTGAGCGTCGTTAGCGGTGATGTGCAGCGGCCGTGAATCAAAACCTTCGAGCGCCGAGAATGATCGCAAACTCCCGTTGGAACCGGTCCAGTCCTGGATGAATGATTGCTTGTCAGTAGCGCTGCTTTTCGAGACTGCGGCGAACGCGCGATCCCAGTTCCGTCGCTGCACATCCGTCAGAAGATTCTTGGCCGCTTGCTCCGGAGAGCTGGCTTTCGGCGTGTACACCGCGGGACCGGCTGCGATTCCGACTGTGCCCCGTGGTTGTCCCGCTCCCAACAAGGCGAGCACCATGAGTACGGCAGTTCCCACTACGAGAATGATTGGCAGAGTAAATTTCATTGGATGCCTCAGGCCACGTAATGCTGTTCTGAATGCCCGGCATGGACCGACATTCCCGCAGCGACCGGCACCCGGCGCCGCTCGGGCAATAGTAGTTCAAGGAAAATCGCGAGGAAGCTTACCCCGATCGGCAATATTCCCCATAGCAAACCTTGCCACGGAGCGGGAACCGCGTCAGACTCAATTTTATGGGCGGGTGGCACGTCATCCTTCGACCATGCGCTGATCTCACCACTGCCGAAAGTCTCGATCTTTCGCCATCCCACAAAGGTCAGCAGCGGCTCGTAGTACATGTCGCGGACGAAAATATACTTCAGGCCGTAGCGGTTCGCGTGTTCCAGCATGGCGCGCAGCGAGGCCATGCCCGCGGAGCCATAGAACTTGGCATTGGTGAGCTGCGCTGAACCGTAGTGCGTCATCTCGGGCAAGAGGCGCGCAGAGTTATAGTCTCCGTCAACGCTGCCTGCGCTGGTGTAGGTAGAAACCTTGGAGAGGTCGCTACCGAACCCCAAGGTGATGTAGCGGTACGCATCGTGGCCGTCGCGATTCAGGAAAGTGATCACAGGCTGCACGTCAGTCGAAGTCCTCGACCGAAACGGATTCACCGTGAGCCAGGCTAGAGCGGCGCCCAAGGTAGCCACGGCTGCCAAGGATAGGCCCACGGCTGCCTGGTTCCGGTAGCGATCGAGAAGCTCGGCCGCTAGGATGCCCACGATGGGCATCGCCAACAGCGTAGCCCAGAAGGTAAAGCGTTCAAAGGTCAAAATCTCAAACGCGCGGCCAAGCAGCCATCTTGGCAAGGGCGTAGTGCCCCCGAGCCCGAAAATCAAAGTGAGCCAGAAGCCGATCAACAGCGGCCGCAAGCGGCTGGAACCGGCTCCTCGAATCAGAATGAAAGGCAACGCCAGGATCAAGGCTCCGTAGGGAATCACGAAATAGTTAACGGCGGTGATGGAATTGAGCAGAAAATTGGCACGGCTGTCGTGAGGGATTGGAATCTGGTGAATGGGATGTTGGATGATGGCCAACCAATAGGGCAACAGCACCAGGCCGACCCCCGCGCCCACGGCCACCCCGAAGACTACGGCTCGCGACAACACCCCGGCCACCGAACCAGACACCCGTTCATCCCGTGCATCCAGATAAGCCGTCCAAAGCACAGGGCCCGCAAACAGAACCAAACCGAAGATGAGGGTAACGTGATGGGCGGCGGCGGCACACAAGCTGATCGCGATTCCCTTGAGCAAAGCCCGGCCACGGGCCTCCGTCATCCACTCATAAAAATACGGCAACGCGTTTAGATATAGCGCCGCCGACGAAACCGTTGCCAACTGACCCGCTTGATAGACCAGAAAAGCCAGGGCCCCTAGAAAAACACTGCCCAATGCGGCGTAGCTCGCCGCGCGATCCTCTACCCAAATTCTGGCGAATCGGAATACGCCGATTGGCAGCAGCAGCACTGCGATCAACTGCACCAGCATGTAGCCCATTTTTAGGCCAACCACGTTTGACAGCAGGGCGATCCACTGATGGGTCAGGGGCGGGTAAGTCGTTTGCGAAAATCCGCCAAACCACTTTTCGTTCCAGGGATTGAACCAGTGATGGGCGTAATGCGATGCGAAAAACATGTGAAAGTTCGCATCAAACGAGCCCGCAGGCAACTGCATCAGCAGCAAGGGCCCGTGAATAGCCAGCGCAACCAGCACGATGGCGAGAATTGGGATTGGACGAGAGTAGCTTTCGGCAGTGCTCAAG
>JAUTWY010000172.1 GCA_030838305.1 Acidobacteriaceae bacterium | reverse complement strand
GCAAGCGTGATCGACCAGAACGATCTCACGATTCCCCCACTCGCAAAAGGCTGGGTGTGCGGTCGATGATCTGCCCGGCTTGCATCCATACAAATTCGTCGGCCACGCCTTCGAGCAGCGCTGGTTGATGCGTAACGACAAAAATGGTTTTGCCGGCATCGCGCATGTTCTTGAGCAAGGCCGACATCTCCCGCGCAGAGTGCACATCCACATTGGAGAACGGCTCGTCCAGCAACAGTATTTTCGGATCGTGCAGAATTGCCCGCGCCAGCGACATTCGTTGGCGCATGCCTTGCGAGTACTTTCCTACCGGTCGTGCCAATTCTGGGTCGAGTCCCACGGAGCGAATCACGTGTTGGCAGCGGGCGTCACCGGCTATGTCGTAGAGTCGCGCGAAGTAGCGCAGGTTCTCCATCCCACTCATCTCGTCGTAAAGCAGCGAGGGGTGGGCCATGTAGCCAATTTCGCGGCAGGCCTCGTTCGGAGTCTTGCCCAAGATGGAAATCTTGCCGCGCGTGGGATGAGCTAATCCCGCCAGGGCGCGCAACAGCGTGGTCTTCCCTGCCCCGTTATCGCCGAGAATGACATGAAAGTTGCCGGCGTCGAACTCTGCCGTCACGCCGCGCAGTGCTGCGAATCGACCGAACTGCTTGACGAGATTGCTGACGGAGATGATCGCAGCGGCAGCCGGGATCTCGGAGGCGCTCACAGTCATGGGGTTAAGTTGAAAGGTAGAAGATAGCGAAAGCACGCGGTGAAGTCGAGGATGCGAGAGTGAACATTTCCAAGGCTAATGTTTGGTGCAGGCAAAAACCAAGGTCTCTCGCTGCGCTCGGGATGACAGACGATCCTTTGCTTCACGTTTGATCTGAGCCGCCGCACCGCCAGCGCGCTAATTCGAGGCCACGGCGCCCTGATTGTCGCTCCGCACCTGCGTCATGCTTTTTACCGGGGCGGCCTGCATCTGGTTGCCGGGCTGTTGCGGCGCGTATTTCGAGGCGCACTTGGCCTGCAGCGCTTTGGCATGAAAGACGCCATCCTGGCCAAACCTGCCATCGGCGAGCGCCTGAGAGTCGTCCTTGAAAGTATCGGGCGGAGCCTCGGTTCCGGTGTAATCCACAGAGAGCAGTTGATCCTGCTCAACCAACACAAACTGAACGTGGGTTCCGGCGCGCTTGATCGAACCGGGCTGCACATTTCCGGCTACGCGCAGGCGCTTGGTGTAAGCGCCATTGCCCATCTTGTGCAGCTCGCTGATGGTGACGTAGTAGCTCTTGCTATCCTGCACGCCGGTGTATGCGAGGTAGCCAAGCAGCAGCAGAATCACGACTGTGGCCGATCCGAATTTGAGATAGGTTCTAGCTTGGCTGGACATAGGCAACCACCCACAGAATCAATCCGACGTTCATTTACAACGATACGCGACAGCGTGGCCAGAATCAAGATTGGGCGCAAAGTGAGGAAAGTGACGCGTTAGGGAGCGGCGTGCCCATCGTCCGATAGAATGTGGAAGTACGAAAATCCTATGATCCATCCCTGGCATGACGTCACTCCGGGCGACAAGCTGCCGCAAGAATTCGATTGCGTCATCGAGATTCCGTTCGGATCGAGTGTGAAGTACGAACTGGATAAAGTGAGCGGCCTGATTAAATTGGATCGCGTGCTCTACTCAGCCGTTTATTATCCGGCGAACTACGGCTTTATTCCGCAGACGCTGGCCGAAGATGACGATCCGCTGGATGTGCTTGTGCTGTGCCAGGAGACGGTTGTGCCGCTCACCATCATTCATGCCCGTGCCATCGGCCTGATGACTATGATCGACGCGGGCAAGCAGGATCATAAGATCATTGCCATCGCCACTGAAGATCCCGAGTTCAACTCCTACCACGAGGCCGCGGAGATGCCACCGCATCGGCTGATCATGCTGCGGCGCTTCTTTCAGGATTACAAGCAGCTCGAGGGCAAGGCCGTCGAGGTAGATGAGATACAGCCGGCCAGCGAAGCGTATCCCATCATCCTCGACGCGCTGCACCGCTACAGCGAACAACGCCGCAAAGGGTTCCAGGGTCTTACAAAGGCCTGATCCGAACTACATTTTCTTAAAAACGAAACTGACCTCTTTGGTCTCGTTTTCACCAATCGTGATTGTCTGCGCGGACGTGCCCAGCGTCTCGTGCCAGGCTTTGATGGTGTACGTACCAGGCGGCAAATTGCTCAGGTCGAAACTGCCGTCCTTGCCGGTCACCGCGAAATAGGGATGCTTGAATACGGCAATGTAGCCATGCATCCAAGGATGCAGATTGCATTTCACCGGAATTGCGATCTCTTCCCGCGCAAACGTTTCGTCCACACTGGATCCCGGCGGCTCCGCCTTGTTCCACTCGCGATTGTTCGCGGGCGTGGGATGGATATTGTGCGATGTAGGATCGTCGTTCACCACATGCAATGGTTGGTTCGCACGCACCGCCAGGACATGTGGCTCGTACATACAGGCTCTTTGATCGACGACTGCAGGCTGAGCGGGGACATCGAACGTTCGATCGCCCAAGCCCGCGGCAATGTAGACAATTACGTTCTTCAGGTCGCCACTTGAATCCGTCATCACTTCCTGCGAAAAAACTGGGGAGGGATGTTGCTTAGCGCAACTGGGATCCGCCGACATGCTGATTAACTTGGCCTTGGGCACTGTACCTTCAAATTTCACGATACCCCGCAGGCTGGCGGTGCCGCTGAAGGTTGGGGGAGGGCCGCCAGCCTTCACCGCGTGAGGGCTGGATATACAGATTGCGATTGTAAGAGTGAATAGGGCAACCAACTTCTTGGCGTACATAACAACTTCACCTCAAATCATGATTTCGGTTTCGTAGTTGATTTTCGCGCTCTGCCGGAGGGCTTTACTCGGCCGGCTGAACCTGCTGCGCGTTTGTTCCCGCAACGGCGAGGAACTCCAGGTATCCCCGGTGGTATCCCGCTGTGAACATCGACCGGTCGTGTTCTCTGGACCAGCGGCCGCTACAGGGACGAGACGGCTGTCCGTGCTGGGCTGCGAATCTTCCGAGATGAAGACCGTCGCGGAAGGCGCCGTCGGCCGCGAACCGCTCTTCCGAGCCTTGGCTTGGCTTCGAGGTTTGGCCGCTGGTTGCCAGCAGTGCCGTCGTGCCCAGGCACAACACAATTACAAATGCGTAAGTAGAAAGTTTCGTCATGATGGTTCTCCTCCTCCTTTGTGGATGGATCCGCACTAACAGCGCAGGGTAGGGCAGGGTGCAGCCGCTGCAAAAAGAAACGAACGGCCTGGTTCACTTATTCAGTTCGCAGGGGGTAATCGGTTGAGATGAATCGAGCGTACGCGGCGCACCAGGAGGGATTGTCACTGGCCCGTCAAGGCTGAGTCATTTTGTCGTCACCGGTTTGTCAGGTTGTCGTCACGCAGAAAAAAAGCCCGCACATAAGGCGGGCTTTCATGCAAATACTTATTTCAGAGCGTCATGCAGCTCACCAAACGTGGCAGGCGTTTTCCGCCACCATGGGCTGCCCTGCTTTGCATCCCCAGGCTTTCTGGAACTCCGGCATGTTTTGCACGACTCCATTGACCCGATACTTGCCCGGGGAATGAGGATTGGTGGTGACCTGCATGCGCGCGTATTCTGGA
>JAUTWY010000108.1 GCA_030838305.1 Acidobacteriaceae bacterium | reverse complement strand
AGTCTCCAAACCTCTCATCGAATACCGGATTCAGGCTTCGCAGGTCATCAAGCGTCAAATCTTGAAGCTCGCAATTCTTCTTTAGACAAAGCTTTACCGCCTTGCCGATTTGTTCGTGCGCCAGCCTGGAGGGAACTCCACGGTTCACCAAGTACGTTGCCGCAGCCCAGGCATTGA
Source organism: Acidobacteriaceae bacterium (assembly GCA_030838305.1). Taxonomy (GTDB): domain Bacteria; phylum Acidobacteriota; class Terriglobia; order Terriglobales; family Acidobacteriaceae; genus Sulfotelmatobacter. The sequence goes on along the minus strand of JAUTWY010000108.1, from coordinate 4,611 downwards.
TAAATCCGGCCTGTGCCGCTTCGTTCATGCTCTGGTGATTCAACTCGACCGCTTTCAGGAACCCTGCAACTAGTGGCAACAATCCAACCGTCGTATCCGTCGCCTCGAACAGAGGCTCTTGCGTTTCCTGCAAGTCTTTGTTGTAAGCCAACGGCAAACCTTTCAGCGTAATCATCAGCGTCGTTGCGTTTCCGATGACGCGGCCAGCCTTCGCCCGCACCAGTTCCAAGAGGTCCGGATTCTTTTTTTGCGGCATCGCACTGCTCCCGGTGGAGTAAGCCTCCGGCAACTGCACGAAGCCGAATTCCTGCGTGGAGAAAATGATCATCTCTTCCGCCCATCGGCTCAAATGCAACGCCAGCAGGGAAAGCGTATTGACGAACTCGAGAACGAAATCGCGGTCGCTGGTGGCGTCAATACTGTTCGCTGTGGGAAGAGTGAAGTCGAGTTCATCGGTCATGAGCGCCCGATCGAGCGGCAGGGTCGCACCGGCCACAGCGCCCGATCCCAGGGGACACAGGTTCAGCCGCTTCCTGCAATCGGCCAGCCTGTCGGCATCGCGCAGGAACATTTCGACATAAGCCAGCAGCCAGTGGCCGACGAGAACCGGCTCAGCCCGCTGCAAATGGGTATAAGCCGGCATCGCGGCGCTGCCAGCCTGTTCGGCCCGGTCGATGAAAGTCCCACAGACTTCAGCCAGATCGCCGCGCAACTCATCGATCGCAGCCCTCACATAGAGACGCATGTCAGTTGCGATCTGTTCGTTGCGGCTGCGCCCACTGTGCAACTTGTAGGCCACGTCACCAATGCGCGCGACCAGTTGCTTCTCCACGAAGTGATGGACATCCTCAGCGTCGTCGTCCTCAACCAAACCTTTGGAAGCCGCCGCCGTCTCTCCAATCTGCTGCAGACCCTCCAGAATGCCGATGAGCTCCTCGGCAGAGAGAACTCCGGCGTTTTTGAGTGCACGGGCATGGGCGGCGCTGGCCGTCAGTTCGTAACTCAGGAGCCGGCGATCGAAGTCAAACGATCGTTGCCAGCGCTCGAACCGCGGGTCTAGCGGCTGCCGGAAACGCCCTGACCACATCTTCATCGCGCAACCTCCAAACGAGCCCGCGCGCGCGTTCGCGAGGGCAGTCCCAGAATACGAATGAATCCCGCCGCATCCTTCTGATCGTAACCATCGCCCATGGTGAACGAAGAAAGGTCGGTGCGATAGAGCGAGTGCTCGGACTGGCGGCTCACAACGGAAACATTTCCCTTGTACAAAGACAGCGTGACGCTGCCAATGATTTCTGTTTGCGTGCTGGCAACAAAAGCGTCCAGGGCTTCGCGTAGCGGCGTGAACCACAAGCCGAAGTAAACGAGCTCCGCATATTTAAGACTCACGTGCTGCTTGAAGTGGGCCACCTCTCGCTCCAAACACAATGCCTCGAGTTCACGATGCGCCGCAATCAGCAACGTGCCGCCAGGCGTTTCATAACAACCGCGGGATTTGATTCCGACGAAGCGGTTCTCCACCAAATCCACCCTGCCGATGGCGTTGCGTGAGCCCACTTCATTCAGCAGTTCGACCAGTGATACCGGATCAAGCTTCATGCCGTCGACGGCAACCGGAACTCCTTTTTCGAAACCAATCGTTACCTGCTCGTTCTTGTCCGGCGCTTCTTGTGGCGCACGGGTCATCTGCCACGTGGTTGGCAGCGGAGCATTCGCGGCGTCTTCGAGTTCTCCGCCTTCGTGGCTCAGGTGCCACAGATTCCGATCGCGGCTATGAATCTTCTCCCGGCTCGCCGCCACCTGGACGCCATGCTGCTCGGCGTAATCCAGGCAATCTTCCCGCGACTTCAGCGACCATTCCCGCCACGGCGCGATCACTTTCAGCTCCGGCGCGAGCGCCTGATAGGTCAACTCAAACCGTACTTGATCATTTCCCTTTCCCGTACAACCGTGCGCCACAGCGGTCGCGCCCTCGCGGAGAGCGACTTCGACCTGATGTTTTGCAATGACAGGCCGCGCCAGGGACGTGCCCAGCAGATACTTATGTTCGTACACAGCGCCCGCTTGCAGCGCCGGAAAAACGTATCCGGTCAGGAATTCCTCGCGAAGGTCTTCCACGATCACGTTGCTCGCGCCGGTGGCGTAGGCCTTTTCAACTACGGCCTCGATGTCGTCGCCCTGGCCCACATCGCCCACCATCGCGATGACGTTGTAAGCGTAATTTTCCTTGAGCCACGGAATAATAATGGAGGTATCGAGTCCTCCGGAGTAGGCAAGCACAACTTTTTCAGGCATGAGCACTCCTCGCTGGCAAGCGATCGCCGCCCCCCAGCAGTAGATAAAGAATCGCTTTCTGTACGTGCAGGCGATTCTCCGCCTGCTCAAAGATCAGAGACTGCTCTGAATCCATCACCGCGTCCGTCACTTCTAATCCACGGTGTGCCGGCAGGCAGTGCATAAATACCGCGTGGGGCGCGGCCTCCGCCATGAGTTCTTCATTGACCTGGTACGGCGGAAACATCTGCCCCCGTTCTTCTGTCTCTCGTTCCTGCCCCATGCTGACCCACGCATCCGTGTAAACCGCATCGGCTCCTGCCACCGCTTCATGGGGATCGGTCAGCAAATAAATTTCGGACCCAGTCTCCTCGGCAATCGCGCGCGCATCGTTGACAATCCGCGGATCGGGCGCATATCCCGGCGGAGTCGCCACGCGGATTGACGATCCCAGGCAAGCGGCAGTTAGCAATAGCGAGTGCGCCACGTTGTTGCCATCTCCCACATAGGCGAGGCAGCAGTTCTTTGCATTGCCGAACCGCTCCACAAGAGTGAAATAGTCCGCCAGCGCCTGGCAGGGATGCTCCAAATCGCTGAGCGCATTCACTACCGGGACACAGGCATGCCGCGCCATTCCCTCGATCGTCTCCTGTGAAAAGGTGCGTAGCACAATCAGATCCACCCAGCGCTCCAGGTTATGCGCCACGTCGCTCAAGTTTTCGCGGGCATCAAGCCGTTCATGCGTCTGATCGACAAACATCGCCGAGCCACCCAAACTCACCATCCCCGCCTCGAACGTCAGCCGGGTCCGCAAAGACGCCTTCTCAAAAAACATCACCATCTGCCGTCCCGTAAGAGTTTGCCTAAAATCCGCAGGGCGTGCCTTCATGATTTCAGCCAGACGCAAGACAGAATCAACGCCCGCAGGGCCCAAGTCGCGAGTCGAAACCAGGTCGGGACACCAAACCACGTGCGGAGATCGTTCCGAACCGGCAGCCGTACTGCCTCCCGCGCGGCTCAACTTCGACTCCTTCTTCTGACCTTGCCTTCGCTCCAGTTGCGATTTGTAACCAACAACCCCTGACGAACTCATGAATACGTGACCTCCGTTCCGCACGACAGTTTGGTGAGATAAAACTGCGGCAGGACTTCCGCCTCGGTCGCGGGCAGAATTCTCACCCGCCCTACGCCTTGCTTCAGAGCCTGCCCACAAGCGTGCAGCTTCGGCAGCATGCCACCGCTGATGATGGAAACGGCGGCCAGCTCAGCCGCCTGCTTCGTGTTCAACCACGGCATCACAGCTCCTGCTGCATCTTTCACGCCGGGGACATCAGTGAGAAAGATCAATGTGTTGGCATGGCACGCCGCCGCACAGGCCGCCGCCATTTCGTCTGCATTTACGTTGTAGTATTCGCCGTCGGCTCCTAGTGCCAGCGAAGCCAGAACTGGAATTCCACCCTTCTGCCAGAGAGCCTCGATCCAGCACGGGTCCGCAAAACAAATCTCTCCCACAAATCCCAAGTCACGGCCATGAACAAACTTCTTTCGCGCGCGGAAGCTCATTCCGTCGCCGCCGCAGAAGCCGATCGCCGGCCTGCCCATGGACTGGATAGCCGCCACGAGGTTCTTGTTGATGGCTCCCGCCAATACCATCAGCGCCGTATCCCGGGTTTCTGCATCGGTAACGCGAAGCCCGTCCACAAACTCGCTTTTCTTACCCAGCCGGTCGAGCATTCGGGTCAGTGCACGGCCGCCGCCATGAACTACGGCAACGCGATGGCCGTCCCGCGCCAACTCCGCGATGGAATGGGCACATTTGCGAAGGGTTGCGGCATCTTCAATCGCGGCCCCGCCGATCTTCACGACAATCGTCACTGCAAACCCTCCCGCTCTTCCCACCCGTACATCAGATTCATGTTCTGCACCGCCTGTCCCGCGGCGCCTTTCAGCAGATTGTCCACGCAGGAAACCAGCACGAGCCGCCGCCCATCGTCTGCGAGACAAAACCCAAGATCGCAGTAGTTGGTATGCAGCGAAAAGTGCAACTGCGGCAGCGTCGGTGTCGTGAACACCCGCACCCAATGCTTGCCAGAATAGAAATCGCGCAGGCAGGATTCCACTTCCGCTGGTTTCTTCGCTTGCTTCAAATGCACGTAGATGGTCGAGAGAATCCCGCGCGGAATCGGAAGGAGATGAGGCGTGAAAGTCAGCTCACCATCGTCCAGGCTCAACTGTTCCAGCATCTCTCCCAGGTGGCGGTGATTGAATACCGAATAAGCGGAAAAATTGTCGGCCACCGAAACGAAATGTGTCCGCGAACTGGGGGACTTGCCCGCG
>JAUTWY010000065.1 GCA_030838305.1 Acidobacteriaceae bacterium | reverse complement strand
TTGGGGAAATGCGCTTTGTTCTTTGCGGCGAGTTCCGCTGCGGGGATGGGGATGGTGTTGTCGGTCATTCGGTTCTCCTTGATGAGATGCGCCATGCAAGCGTTCATTCTTAGTAACGCAGGAGACCGGCGGTCACGGATCTCCGTGGCAAGGTCGTCGATCCGGCCAGCACTGTCTCTACCTAGAGGTTAGATGATTCAGCGTGCGGGTACAGCGTCCGCAGGCCAGTAGGGCTTATCCGCATCGGCTAAGTAGCCATCCGCGTAGCGATCGTGATGGCGGACCCAGGACATCGTGAAGGGCAGGTCGTCCTCATCTCGGCCCTTGGGAACGAGGTCAAGATAGTTGTAAGTGTTGAGGACGATTTCGCTCCCGCGAGCGTAACAGGAATAGGTGTGAAAGATGCTGCCTGTCTTATCCTTGTAAAAGACACTGATTCCAGGCGCTTCCGCGCTTGGGAATTCAGCCAGATCGAAGTTATAGTCAACCTTGCCCTGGGCCATCTCCTCCGGGGTGAACGAAGCGCGGTAGTCGTAGTTGAAGTCGGTTCCGTGCGACGAGACCCATGCAAACCGCCAGCCCAGGCGCTTTTTAAACGGTTCGATTTTGGACAAGGGCGCTCGTGAAACCGCTGCGAAGGAAACGTCACGTTGCGCCAAGTGGACCAACGCACCATCCGTGTGATCCATGTTGAATGAGCAACTGGGGCAGCCTTCGTTCCACTCCGGGCCGAACATGAAGTGATAGACGATGAGCTGGCTTCTGCCGTCGAAGAGGTCGGCGAGGGTTTTCTTGCCACCTGGGGAATCGAAAACATAGTTCTTTTCGACTTTAACCCAGGGAAGCTGGCGGCGTTCGGCAGCGACAGCATCGCGCTCGCGCGTGAGCCGCTTCTCCTTGGCCAGTAGTTTCTTGCGAGCCGCAAGCCATTCATCTCGCGACACTATTTTCGGGTTCTCTATCATGCTCGTTGACATCTTGATTTCTCCTTTGATTTGAATTCGGGACAATTTCTCCTGCTCCGCCCTTTTTGCGGGACACCTTCGCGGCCAATACCGCCAGCCCGCCGGCCGAAGCCGCTCCGGCAACGATTAGTCCCATGGTCGCCAAACAGAATGGACACATCGTTCATCTCCTTGGTGGCTAAGCTTGACCGCTAAGCCGCCTCTATAGGGGTGACGGGTGAAGAGAGTCGATTTCGACAGAGCTAATAGGAAAAAGTCCCTCCCTTTCCTTACGAGTTGACGGGCTCTGGTGCTACGAGCGCCGCAAACTGGCGCTCGGTCGCCTTGACCGCCCCGCTGCGCCAGCTCTCCGCCATGGACTCTGACATGGGATCCGGGAAGATGTCCTCCTCCCCTTTCTCCACTCCGTCGAAGATGGCTCGCGCAACGGACTCCGGAGAGGCCTTCGGTACGTCGAAGCCTCGGGACATATCCGTGTCCACGGGGCCGGCCAGGACGGCATGTACCTTCACACCCCGTCCGGCCAAAAGAGCGCGCAGCGATTGTGACAGGGAGAACGCGGCCGCCTTTGAGATCGAGTAGGCCGGGATGATCGGCAAGGCGGCTAAGGCCGTCACGGACAGAACGTTGACGATAGCTCCCCGAGAACGAGTCAGCAACGGCAGGAAAGTCTGGGTCACGCCATACGTGCCAAAGAGATTGACGGCGAGGTGCCGTTCGAGCGCGGCACGATCGCTTAAGTCATCAAAAACTCCCAAGCCGGCGTTGTTGATGAGGATATCGAGAGATTCGACTCTCTCGACAGCTTCCTGAGTCTGCGCAGCGCTGGTCACGTCCAGGGTCAGATGCGTGACGCGCCCATCCAAGTGGGCCAAGGGCTGGCGCGTGGCGGCATACACCCGCTTCGCGCCTCTCTTCAAGGCTTCCTCGACCAGCGCCTGTCCTATACCCCGATTGGCCCCGGTCACCAAAACTGCTCTGTCTGCTATTTTCATCGTTAACCTCTCGGGTGGCAAAGCTTAACCGCTAAGCCGCCTCTATAGGGTGACGGGTGAAGAGAGTCGATTTCGACAGAGGAAAGTAGGAAAAATTAGCCCCGCCTTTGGAGCAGGAACTGTCTCACTGCCGGGTCCTCGGCTAGACCAATCGCCCGGTCGAAAGCATCCGCGGCCTCAGATGTCTTCCCTAGCCGTTCCAACAGGTGAGCGCGAACCGCCCAGTAGGGCTGATAGCCCGAGACGGATCCGAGATCGATCGTGCCCAGTACCGCCAGCCCCGCTTCAGGTCCCTTCGCTTCAGCTACTGCCGCGGCGTATCCAGTTCGCGTGCCGAGCGTCGGCGATATCCGGATCAGATGTTCGTAGAACAGCATGATTGCAACCCACTCAGTCCGGCCGCTGCGCGCCCTCTCCGCGTGTACCGACTGAATCGCGGCTTCGAGTTGAAACCGGCCGGTGCGACCGCGACTCGATGCTTCGGCGAGATGGCGTTCCGCCTCTTCGATTAACGGCAGAGACCACTGCTGGGAATCTTGCTCCGAGAGAGGAACGAACCGGCCGTCCGGCCCCCGCCGCGCTGCTCTGCGGGCTTCGCAGTGGAGCATGAGAGCCAGCAGACCGCGAACCTCGGCTTCCCAGGGCATTAGTTGCAGAAGGACCTGTGCGAGCCAGATCGCCTCCTCGGCCAGATCCCGTCCGCGCTGGTCAACACCTGCCATGTCATCCCAGCCGATTCCGAAGGCGGCATAAATAGCTTCAAGCACGGCGTCGAGCCGCTGCGGCAGTTCACGCTGTTGCGGGACTTCGAATTGAATACCTCCGTCGCGGATCTTCGTCTTGGCCCGCTGCCCCATCGTCGTGGGTGAAACCAGAAAGGCATGGGCAATGCGCGCGGCATCAAGGCCCAGAACGGTCTGGAGCATGAGCGGGGTGTGCATCGCCGGATCGATTGCCGGATGGGCACATACGAACAGCAGTTTCAACCTTTCATCTGGAAACTCCGGCGACAAGATCGCCTCCCTGGGCTCCTCTCTGAGGAGCAGGAGAGTGGGCTCGCTCGCTACAGCTGCTTGCTGATGACGCACAAGGTCGATAAGCGAGTGGCGCGCCGTCGTCAGCAGCCAGGCCTCCGGATTCTGTGGCAGGCCGTCTCGCGGCCAAGTCGTGAGGGCTTTGACCAACGCGTCGCTAAGGGCGTCCTCAGCGCTGGCCACATCGCGTGTGTGAGAGGAAAGATAGGCTACAAGGCGGCCATATGACTCGCGAGCCACCCGCTCGATTGTCCGGTGAGTGCTCTCCTGAGCGCTTCCACTCATCCCGTGACCCGGCGCTTGTATTCAGGTGCAAGGGGACGGACCTCCACAGCGCCGGCCGAGGCGGCCGGGCAGCGCGCTGCCCAATCGAGCGCCGCGTCAAGCGAAGGGAGTTCCAGGATTGTGAATCCCCCCAGTTGCTCCTTGGTATCCGCGAAGGGGCCATCCTGTACACGCCGCTTTCCTTCCTTGAGTTGCACCGTGGTACCAGTCTCCGGACCTTGAAGTGGATTGCCACCGACGAAGATGCCGGCTTCTACGAGTGCCTTGTAGTACGCCCGCCACGCACCGAGGTAGGGATCGGTTTCGTCGTTATTCCGTGCCGCAAAAGCTTCTGGTGATTCGAAGATTAG
>JAUTWY010000046.1 GCA_030838305.1 Acidobacteriaceae bacterium | reverse complement strand
TTAGGGGCACGACCTCGCTGTTCACCGAGTTACGGATAAGAACGAGAACTTCCTCGCGAGCGGTGTCGCCCGTCTTGCGGCCTAGCTTCTCCAAGTCGAGGCGGTCGAGGATCTTGCGGTGCAGGTCCGCCTTGACCTGCTGGTACTCATTGCGCTCGAAGGTCTGTAGATTAGCCATAAAATCCTACACCGTCTTAAACAATGACCAGGCGGCGCGTTTCACGTCGAGGTCGTTCCGGGTCAGTTCGTTCGCCAGACCGGAAAAACATCGGGCAATTTCCGTGTGACTCTGCTCGGTCACTGGCGAGCCCCGGTCGATGGCAGAAGAGATCGCGAAGTACTGATTTGGAACCCGCCATAACAATTTTACTCCCGCAGCGTTTTCCGCCTCGGCCTCGCTGAAACCAGGGACCTTGCGGAAGCGATTCAACACCAGCCGCAGGCGTTCGCGGTTGCCCGTTTCGCCCAGGTACTGCTGTACACGAGCCGCGCTCCACAGAGAGGCCACGTCAGTGCATGCGACCAGCAGCACGCACTCAGACAAGTTGGCGACCAGGCGGCTGGCGGCATCGAGACGCGAGGAATTGTCCACGACAACGTAGCGGTAGTGGGTGGCCAGCATATCGAACAACCGGACAAATTCTGCCGTGGAAGGCTCGATCACAGCGGGAGCATTGGTTCCCGCCAGCAACTGCAAACCGCCACTGTGGCGGGTCATGAAACTCTCCAGCAGGGAACTGTCCATGCGGTGGAGGTTGCGAGTCGCGTCGGCCAAGGTAAATAAAGGCTTCAGATTCAGGTGCAGGGCCGCATGTCCGAGCGGCGCGAGATCCAACAGAGCGGTCTGCCCATGGGCCGACTGCAGAGCCAGAGCCAGGTTAACGGCCACGGTGGTTGCCCCGCTCCCGCCCTTGGCATTGACCACGAAAAAAACTTTGCCCCGAAGACCTTCTTTCTGCACCCTCCGTTGGGCTGTGGTGAGCCGGACAAATGCTTCCAGAAGGTCAGTGGTGGTGGTGGGACGCTCAATAAACTCACGAGCCCCGGCGCGCATGGCGCTCACAATGACTTGAGGCTGGTTCAGGTTTCCAATCGCGAACACGGCGGATGCTGGCAGTTCCTGATGCAGAAGATCAATTGCGCGCATGGCTGCGGTCACGTTGTCACTGGGAATATCGACCAGCAGCACATCGGGCACAGCCGCTTGCACCCTGCGGGTAGCGGGATCTGACGCGGCCAGCGGGAAGGTGGCGCAAGTATGAACTGTGCGGGCTACGCTGGTGCCGTCTACCAATACCTGGAGGACGGTGCGTTGCTCACTGTCAGTGGCCACAATCACGACGGAAAGCTCGGCCATACTCTATGCCTTTTTCAACTTCCCCGGTTCCAACGTCAGTCGGCCCTCTGCTTTTGCTACTTCCCTGAGGGCTTTTTCCCATCAAACTTCCCGTTATCCATAAAAGGTTGCGGATTCTTGGGTCCCGGCGGCGATTCTGTATTGGGTGAGACCCGGTGCACGGTGCACAGAACCATAAGTTCCGAGTGACTCTTTTGCGCACTCTTGCTCTTAAAGAAATTACCCAGGATTGGAATGTCCGCAAGACCGGGAACCTTGTTCCAAATGTCGGTGACACGATTGTCGATTAAGCCGGCGATCACGAAACTTTGTCCATCCTGCAATTCGAATTCAGTTTCAGCTTTGCGGGTGCTCAAGGCAGGCACGGTGAAGCCGGAAATCGTAAGCGCGTTGGCGAAATCCAGCGTGCTGACCTCAGGGGCGACGGTCAGGTGGATATTGCCGTTGGGCATGATCACCGGGGTGAACTCCAGCTTCACGCCAAACTCTTTGAAGGAAATGGTTACGGCGGTGAATCCCGCTCCAGGTTGGACAATGGGAAAGGGAAACTGTCCACCCGCGAGGAAGCTGGCCTTCTTGCCATTGACCGCGATGAGGTTGGGTTCCGCGAGTATCTGCAGAAGATTCTTGTTCTGCAGCGCTTCAATCACAGCGCCAAAGTGAATGTCGGGACGGAATAAAAATAGATTCAGAACGTTGTTGATCGTCTGGGTGGCTTGAACCTGCGAACTTTGTCCCGGTGTTTGAGTGACGGTTTGGGTACCGAAGCCACCATACTGACCGGTAGTGGTGGAGCCGACAAAATTGCCGGCCCCGGTGGAAAAGAAATTTGAGCCGAGTTGGGTGAGGGCGGAGCGGTCGACTTCGGCAAACTTTACTTCCAGCAAGACCTCTTGAGCGCCCACCGGTCCGAAGGTCAGCACGTTCACAACGTTCTTCGAATAAGCAGCGGCCAGCTCGCCGGCGCGCTTGGCAACATCCTCGGTAGTGACGTGGCCCGAAAGGACGATGGCGGCACGGGAAGGGGTAACAGTGATCTGTTCCTCTGGGAATACGCGATGCTCTTCTTCGGCGGCGGCGCTCACATCAACATCGACGCGAAGATCGAAACTGCGCGAGCGTTCGAGTTCATCCCAGATGAGAAGGGAGACTTCGCCGGGTGCACGTCCGTGGACAAGAATCTGGGTAGGGGTGATTACGGTGGCGTACGCCACACTGGGATCTGTGACTGAAATACGCTTTAAGCGCTCGGTCGTGTTGATGAGCAGAGATTTACCGACCATCACACGCAGTGGTGCTGCCCCTTGCGGCTGGGCTGTTTGTGCGGGGAGCGTAGTCTGAGTGGTGGCCGGGGCTGCCGGTTCCTGGAGAGGCGTGACCGAGTTCTCGGGCCGCCGCTCCCATGTCTTGGCCAAGGCGAGTCCGGACAGAGCCAAAGTTGGCAGTATCAACGACAGTACGACAGCGGCGAAACGTGTCGTGCAAACCTTCATCTTGTGATTCCTCTCCACATGAGGAAACCTGCCGTCGAATACGCAGGCCGAACTTCCCACACACTACTTGGGTTCTTCATTACCCTGGTCAGGAAACTTCACCACATCCGGCTTTTTGTCGCCTTGGTAGACCTCCACGCTAAGAACAGAAGGAGGGGGCGGTGGTTGCTCAGCTTTGTGTTTAACGGGACGAATGGGATGCGGTACAGCTGCGGCCGGAGTTCCGCCCTTGTACAGACCTTTGGCGTTGGCAGGGTCCACGGAATCCTGATGCGTGTCGAGCGGATTACGCAGGGCGAGCTGAATCTTGCCTTCGGAACTGGCCAGGGTGAGCCGTTGGGCATCCTCGGGAGACGTCAGAAGCGTGATCACCGGAGTGGTCTGCGCTTCCCCGGAGGCATTGCGTTCGAGAGTGTGGCCAGAGGCGATCACGGCCACATTCTGCAACACGGTGGTGGTTTGATTCTCCGAGCTGCCGTTCGGAGTTCCGGTCAGAAGTATGTCGACGCGTGTTCCGGGCCCGACGAAACCGGCTACCGATACCACCTCATTCACCCGGACTGAGACTGCGCGCATACCCGGCGGAATCAAAGAAGGCAAACCCGCCCCGGCGTTCTCGGGCGCCAGCTTGCTGGGCAGAATAAATTCGCCTTTGACGATTGGGATAATCACGCCTCGCCCCAAGACTTGAGACCTCTTGCTGTAAGCTCCCGCGGGTAGCCCTGCGGCAGGGAAGGTGGCGGTGCGCACATTGTGCTCTTCGATTCTGGCCCCGACCTGGATGTCGTCAGCAGCCACCATCACCTCGGCGCCCGCCTCATTATTCGAGGGGCTTTTCCCTTGCAGATTTTTGTAGACGAGGATGCTGACAAACGCGCCCAAGGCCAAGGCCAGAGCTCCAATCATCAACAAACGCGCACGATTCATAAAACTCCATCAAAGCGACAAAAAGCCATGATCCTCGTCCTCAGCGAACGAGAATTGCCCGCATTACTGCGCCCTGCAAATACAATACTGAAATCGGACTGTGTTACTGAATCGAGCTGGCTACGTTGGAGAAAACATTGTTCGCGTTGGACCCGATCAGCCGCACAGTGCCCACGACAATTACGAGGATTACAGCTAGCATCACCGCATATTCCGCTATATCCTGTCCATCCTCTTCGCGCCACAAGCTCCAGATTTGAACCATAGTTCCCGCCCCTCCTAGACATGCCAAGACTCGTGAAACAGCTTCCAAAAGCAGAGCAGAGGCCAGTGGCCTCTGGGGACCAAGGTCCCTTACTGCCGCGCTGCGGGGAGATATTTACTAATCATAATAACCTGCAAAATGCTCTGTGAGGTGTATTTTCTTGCATACCGCCGGTAATCGCAGTTTGACCTTTTCCGCATCCTCATTACGGCCCAGTTACTGACCTGGGTTTGCCCGGTTGAGGATACCTGGCGCGAGTTCGGAACCATGGGGGTCATCGGCCGTGGTTAGCACCACGCACTGTGCATCTTCGTAGATGACAGTCCAGCCCGGACTTTTCCGCAAGCCGGTCGCGAGGGCTGAATCGTTGGGCACCATCACAGTTTTTATCGCCCAACTCTGCAGGGCCCGCCGCCAGTCGCCTTTGAACTGATAAGTATCCGCGAACTCGTCCAACAGTTGCTTCTCGTAAAGATCAGCCCGGCCATCAATAAAAACGGGAGTGGAAGGATAGAGCCTCCAGATCAAATAACCTCCCCAGTTGTAGGAATTAAAGAGTGGACTTGCAGGCGGGTGCGCCTGAAGAGAATCAACAGCACGAGCCGGGAAGTGCTCCATCTCGACCTGGGGCTGGCGCTGGAGCAAACGGGTAGTGTGGATCCCGGCAAAGCCCACCATTGCCAGCATGATCGTACCGTTGAGTAAACGGAGAGCCGCAGCTCGGGGACCTTTCTGCTGTGAGCTGCTTTTAGGCCAGTTCCCGAGCCGCTTGGAGACAAGCGGGACGGCGATCAAGACGAACAAAGGAACTAGGCGCATCGAACCGAGGCCGGCATAGAGGCTAACGAGCAGCAGAAGCAGATCGCGTAGTCGCACCTGATGGCGAGAGTAACCGAGAGCCGCCAACGAGCCCAACAAAAGAAGCAGGAAAGGCCAATACTCGGCATGATGGAAGTTCGGCGAAGCCCATTCATCGATGTATTTCTGCATGGCTGTTGAACGCAGGGTTTCAATCGGGTAGGAGAACAGTAGTGGTCCATTGGGATTAAGGGGCACAAGAAGGAGGTCAAGGAGCAGTATCAGTGCGGAAGTTCTGAAGTGTCGCACGTCCTGCTGCGAAGACGATCTGAACGCTCTTTCCATCCAACCGCCAGTGAGGAACAAGGCCGAAAGCGCCAATCCGACCGCGAATCCGGCGTGCAGATTCACCCACAGAAGAGTAAGCGGAAGAGTCCAACAAAGAACCTTGGGATGGCGTTCCGAGCGCTCCAGAATCAGCAGCCACAGACTGGTCAAAAGCAGCGACAGCACCTGAGGGCGTACTCCCCAGACGGGCGCGGTGGCCCAAGCCGCATAGAGCGTGGCCATGCCCGCAATGTAGGAGGCCGGGCCGCAGCGCAAGTAAAGCAAGAAGAACGCCGCACTCACGACCACGGCAAAAACCACGATCAATCCGCCCCATCCTGCGATGCGCTGAATTTGATAGAGGAGAAGCTCGGTGAGCCACTCATGCGCGACCCAGGGTTGTCCGATACGAGTGAACGAAAAAAGATCGGTGTGCGGAACGTTCTTATGCTCGGCAATATACTGTCCAGTCTTGAGGTGCCACCAGACGTCAGGATCAGTGACGTTACGCGCGGCTATGGCGAACAGGCCGATAAAGAGGACCACAAGAAAGATCAACTCCGTCCGAAACAACCTCTGCATAAGGGTCCCATCATCGCTGGCAGCTCAAACACTGGATGAAATCTCATGGCCTGAATCGGTCATTGAGACAACAGATCGACCCGATCCTCGCTTGTCCAGTTGCGGGTTCGAATCAGGCAACTCAAAGCAAACACCACCGCCAACGGCAACAGCGGGCTAGTGTACAACGGGACTTGCCACCAGGCCAGTAAGGTGGCCATGGGACGGACGGCGGCGGCTAATGCCAGGCCCGAAGCGGCGACCCACTGCCAGGCCAGCAGAAGCCAAACCGCTAGAAGCGCAATCCGCGTCAGGCGCCTCGAATGGGACAAGAGAGCGCGATAGCGGTAAAGGCATAAGAAACCTGGCAACAGCAAAAGTTGGCTGTGCGGAGCGAGCGTAGGGATAACGGTGAGAGTCGAAGCGAGCATAAGACTGACCACGACGAAAAAGCCCGGTGAATTTGCGGGATGGCGCAAGTGTTGCCAGCTGAGCGCCAGCACCGCCAGAAGCAGGA
>JAUTWY010000585.1 GCA_030838305.1 Acidobacteriaceae bacterium | reverse complement strand
ATCGGCGCGCTCCTGTTGCTGAATCGCGGCTTCCTCTTTCGCTTTCAGCTCGATCATGCTGCGTACGACCCGCTTTAGCCTGAACTCCTCCACTTGATTCTTCAGCATGTAGTCCTGGGCGCCCTGTTCGACAGCTTGCCTGGCGATACATTCCGTTTCCGTTCCACTGAGAATCAAAATGGGGATGTTATGCGCGGCGGAGAGAAGTTCTTCAAATCTCGCGAACCCTTCCGGCATTTCTATGTCCATGATGACGGCCCGAACTCCGCCTTGACCGATTCGTTCTAGCGCATCAGGCACTTTGTTCACGAACTCAACCTCTAAAATACGATGAGGAGGGGCTATCAATGCCTTTGAGATCAGGCGCACATCGGCGGGATTGCACTGAATCAGCAGTACGCACTCTCTTAGTTCGGTTTTCATACAGCCTGAACTCTCATAGTCGGGCGCGGTATTTTTCTCTTTACGTCACATCCGAAGGAACACAGACACAAAGTTAAATTACCCTTTGAAATGCATCGCAACAGTCTTCAGCTAAACCGCAGTCTTAGTGGAAATGGCATTCGCTTCCATATAGCGGAGCATCTGTTGCTTCAACTGGGCGTCCACCTCGTCTGCGATGGTCACCACGTCCAGCAACAGTTTGCTATATTCGATCAGGTGCGAGTTTTTGTGCAGGGTGGTGAAAAGACAAACCTGCAGCAGGCGTGACTCCTCGACCACCATAGCCACCGTATAGCCCTGTTTGCGCCGCAGGTCGCCATGGTGACTCGCTGCTACAGAGATCGGAGCCTTTGTACCCGCATCCAGGCGCAGCCGGACAATGACTTCGCGCAGCAGCGCCGGCAAATGTCCGGTGCGATCTTCGTAGTTCAAGGCAATGGTCATCAGGTCTTTTTGTTTTTCTACCAACGCCAACCAGTCGTGAATAACGGACTTAAGTTCACGTTCCAGAATGTCCGCGACGCTTTCGGTGGGCTCAGGACCGGTGCCATTATTTTTCGATCGTTCCGTCACAGTGTTCGTCATAATCTCCGTCTTTCTCTTCTCGCCGTCTTTCTCTCTCGCACGGAAATGGATCGTTACTTTCCGCCTAACTGTAGCCTCGGCAAAAGACTCGGGGCGGCAGTCCCCAGATCCGCGCCACTGCCACCCCCAGCCGAATTAGAGTCAACTCTTATCTAAGAGTGCATGGGATTGGCTAACACTTCTGTTTACTATTGGACACCGAGTACTATCGCAGTACTATCAGGTGTTAACTGATAGGGCAAATCACCGTCAGTGAGAACTCTCCGTATTTGGGTGCCCACGTGTCGGGTTTACACGTGGGCTCTTGGGTTGATTCGATCACGGCGGGTAGGCATTAGATTTTCTTCTTGCAAGCCCAGTCGGACTACACCGTTAGGTCACTAATATGAAGGATAGCGCAGGTGGCGATTCATCGTGGCCAGTCCTGGGAACTGTGTAGGACGCGCACGATATGCACGGCATCGTCTCTGACAAGATAGACGATGATGTACGGCACGGAGGGCAGCACTAATTCGCGCGTCCCTTCTTTCTTGCCTGCACGCCCACGGCTTGGGAAGTTCTTCAGGCTGCGTGGCGTTGTAGATTTCGCGTACCAGGCGCGGAGCGTTTTCGGGCGTTTTCTCGAATAGATAATTTGCGATGTTTTCTAAGTCTTCCGCCGCTGTGGAGGTCCAGCGAAGTTGCATCAGCCGCGGCGCTGTTTTTGGGCGATCAGGTTTTCCATCCGCGCGGCGACTTCTTGATGTTCCACTACTTCACCCCGATCAACCTGCGCAAGTCCTTTTTCCACTTGGCGAATGAACCATTCGTCGTAATCCGCCAAACGCTCGACAGCTTCCTGCACCAGCGATTCGCTGTCGCGTCCCTGTTGCGAGGCAATACGGTCAAGCTTCGCTTGCAGCTCTGGGGAAAGTTTTATTTCCATGTGGCCAGTGTAAGGATGCCGCGCAGCTCTGTCAAAGCCTTTGCCGTCAATCGCAGGTATTTGCCGGGTGCCCCAGGCTCGATTTTTAGCCTGGGTCTTTTGATTTTAATTGTCCTGCCATTCGCCGCAAAGCACCCAACGGTCATTCCGCCTGCCCGCCTCTGGCGGGCCTGCCTGCCGCAGGCAGGAGCGAAGCAGTTTACCTGCCGTGGCGGGTCGAGGAATCTCTCCCCGCTTTTACCGCACTCCCACCAACGCCCACCAACCACGGCCACTACCGCAAAAGCACATCGCCGCAAAGCACCCAACTGTCATTCCGAGCGCAGCAAGCCGACGCTTTTTCTTCCTCCTTCGCTCTCGCGAAGGAGTCGGCTTGCGCAGTCGAGGAATCTCTCCCCGCTTTTTCCGCACTCCCGTCCATCTATTGATCGGCGAACCACAGCGCGGCAACCCGTCTAAGGTTTTACAAGTCGTGAAACAAAAAGTGTCGCGATCTTTGCTCGAAAGGAAAACTTCTTCGGGAAGCCAGACGGAGTTAACCTTCGCTTCGAGCGGCGTAGCAGCACCCGCCTTCTGGCAGCGCCGCTTCTATGACTTCAACGTGTGGAGCGAGAAAAAATTGAAAGAGAAATTGCACTATATGCACCGGAATCCCGTGGACCGAAAATTGGTACAGCATCCGCAAAACTGGCCATGGAGCAGTTGGAGCTTTTATGCCAAGGGTGAGCAAAGATTAATTCGGATTGACGACCTAACTCCGAGAGCCAGAGTAGCGCAATAGCCGCACCCTTAAACCCGAAAGGTGCGCCACCCGCCAATTTAATTTAGTCCTCTCGATTGGCTACGGATGTCTACAGTGCCGGAAATTACTTCCCGAACTCTCCCTTTATCTTTTAGGACACTTGGCTTCAACGGCCAGAGCCAGCCAACTACGCTGATAAGCAGCACGCACAGTCCAAAACACAGTGCTGCCATTAGTCCTGCCATCGCAATAAATAACGCTAATATCAAGTTGTCCTAAAATTTGAGAACTGATTTCATCGCAAAAATAAACACGATAAACCCAGCTACCAGCAAAGCGGCCCCTGCCAGTAAATTGATACCCGAATTTGAACCAGTCATCGAAATCCACATAAATAGGCCCAGCCCAATGGCTGCCCCCGAAATGATCAGTTCCAGGAGGTGAGCTCTCAACACCAGCAGACGTGGTGTGGAATGATGCACCGTTATAACAGTATTGTTATATTATGAAGTCAGATCGTAAGCAACTGGTGCATTGACGTAGAACTACTTACGTGGTTCTACTTACACGGGTCTACCGATATCCGAAATGCACAGATGAACGGCCCGAACAAAAGAGACTCCTCGTGATTCCAAATGAGACTGTCGAAGTTAAGAATAAAAGGCGAAGCGAGCGGGTAATTTTAAGAGTCGCAGTTGTAGTTTCTGTTGGCAAGTACGGCGGAAATCTTCTCAGCGAATCGACCTTCACGCAGGTGGTCAACGCTCATGGCGGGCTCCTTACTTTGCGCATGGAACTCGTTGCCGAGCAAAAATTTATCTTGAAGAATCTTAAAACCGGGATGGCTCGCCATTGCGGTGTGGTCAGGACAGAAAAGTCCGCCAACAACGAATTCCTCGTTGCCTTTAAATTCGCAACACCGTCTCCCGATTTCTGGCCCATCACGTTTCCTCCCAAGGATTGGCAGGGTGCCCCAGGTTCGTAGTTTGAACCTGGGGTTTTTGACTTTGCCGTGCACTTCGCTCATTACGGCAAAGCATGTCACGGTCATTCCGCCTGCCTGCCGCAGGCAGGAGCGCAGCAAGCCGACGCTTTTTCCCCTCCTTCGCTCCTGCGAAGGAGTCGGCTCGCGCAGTCGAGGAATCTCTCCCCCGCTTTTCTACCACTCCCTGTCAACGCCCAACCCAAGAACCGCCTTCGATTGTTAGAATGATTATTAACCATTGTGATATAAAGAGCTCTCCCCCAAAGGCTGGAACAAAAGGCGGTAATCCAATGCACGATCGCGAGAACGAAGAGGAATTGCCGAAACAGAAATCTGCCGCTAGCCAAAGGAACAAATCTCGAGGTAAGACCAAGAAGTCGAAGAAATCGGTCGAGCAGAGACCCTACCCAAGAGTTCTACTAGAGAAAGCAGTGTCCATTGCGCGAGCAATTAAAGAAAAAAATGGCGGCAATCCCTGGCCGGCATCGGAGATAGCGGCGGTCCTCGAAGTTTCACCGAAGGGTGTTGGTTTTGTGTATCACTTACTTTCATCAAAGAAGTTCGGGTTGACAGGTGGAGTCGAGGTGTGGCGCGGTGGTTTAGGTGGAGCCTATCTGTTACCGACCCTTTCGTCAGTCGGTGCCTCACTAGCTCCGCCATGCTTCCGTTTCCACACCCCGCTCATCGAACCGGACGTGCGGATTTGCCGCATCCGGCTCTCGGAGAAGACTCACGCAATCGCCGTAGCCATTGCATGTGACGCTGTCTGCAACTTCTGAAAACAACATGGGAGTTGTCAGGCTCATCGCCAATCTCCCTTTCTGTCGTCGCTTCTTGCGTCTGCCTTCAACTGAGGCCCCTTCCCTCCACCGGAGTTACCCGGCTTCATCGGTACTGCGAGCCTCTCCGCCATCCCAGTCAGCCCGGCCCGTCTCTCACGAGCTGCCAGTTGATCCACACCGCGATCACCGCTGGGACTTCCCGTGTTGCGTATGGTCCCCTTTGCCTGCATGCCGTCGCCAATACCCCGGCAGGTCTGATGGAACTTGTCCGCTCGTACCGTTCCACCAACTTCGGCCTTCCCCGAAACCGGGGCGGGTCGGCTCCTGCATTAGTCTTTTCGAGGCCTGCTCAGCGTTTACTCACGTTACGGCCTGCACGCTCGCCAAGTCGCCTAGCGACTCTCTGCACCAGAGGCTTCAGCAGTTTCGTTGCCTCCACTGCTGCTCTGATTGCTACCGGG
>JAUTWY010000541.1 GCA_030838305.1 Acidobacteriaceae bacterium | reverse complement strand
CCTGGCGATATCGTCCCGCAACCTGCAATGGCGTGCCTGCTGAAGCGGAAGGGAAGATCGAGTTTTCCCGCCGTTAAGTTCTGTCCGCATGGGCTAAAATGGACCTGGATCGTGGGGCGGTCTGAATCGTGGACAGCGACAAAGACAAAAAACTCGGCAAGCCATCCGGCTTTACTAAATCGCAGGAGTCCGAAAGCTCGCTGCCCACCATAGGCCCGCACAATCCCGCCCTGGGCGAGATCTACCAACGACTCTACCCGGAAATGCGGCGGCCCAAGCCGAATCAGGAAGCGATAGCCGCGGCCTTACAAGCTATGCAGCGCCTCACCATGGAATCGGATTCCGAAACCGTTGCCGAGGACCAAACCCTCGAAACCAATCTCGACATTAGCCTCGAAGCTCAAACGGCTTGCCTCGTCTGCGGACATCACAACCGCTCCGGCAATAAGTTCTGCGGATCCTGTGGGCTTGTTCTGGGAACCGAGCCACCTGAATCGCCAAAGCACGTACCGCAACCTCTCGCGTCATCGTCGCTGGACGACGAGCCTATGTCCCAGCTTTCGCCACCATCGCCTCAAGCCAAGCAGGAGGTTCATCCGCCGCCCGGAACTGCGGCGGGGACGCACCATTACCACCATCACTACCATCACCACTATTTCCAGGGCGGTGAGAACAATCTTCCGGCCGCAACGCTGCGTGCCAACGCTTCTGAGAGCGCGCGAGAAGCGGACCGCCTGCGAGTTGCGGCTGCCGCGAAGGGCGAACCGATGAGCCGCAGCGAGGCTGCGGTGCGGCGTCTGACGCAGGAATGGGTTTTGGCCTGCAATACACGGCAGCTCGATGAGTTGATCGACCTTTACGCTTCTGACGCGCTGGTGCTGCGCGCCAACCTTCCTCCCATTCGCGGCGCCATGGCCGTGCGCGAGTTCTTTTTCGCCTCGCTTGAAGCCGGGCTGGGAGAAGTGGCGCTTGATCCTATCCGCGTAGAAGTTGCTGGAGATCTGGCTCACGAGATGGGACGCTACAGCGCCCTGGTTCCTGGAACCGGCGGCCAGCGCCGCGAAGAGCGCGGCAAGTATCTTTGGGTGTTCGCCAAACAGAGCAGTGGAGATTGGAAGCTGCTCTCGGAATGCTGGTCCAGTGACCTCACGCTTTCGGGCCCGGAGCCTGAGGTGCCCAAGCCGGTAACTGCGTCGGTGAAGCCGCAGCCGCGGAGAAGCTAGTAATCAGTGTCCAGTGGTCAGTGTCGAGTGATCAGTAAAAACCGAACACTAATCACCGGTCACTGATCACTGATCACTGTTTAACGCCGAGCTTTTCCAATTCCTCTCGCAACTGATCGAGCGTTTGCATCTGAACTGTGCGCATCCCCAGCTTCGCGGCGCACTCCAGATTCAGCGCGCGGTCGTCGATGAAGCAGCACTCTTCGGGACTAATCTGCGTGATCTCGACCGCCAGGCGGTAAATGCCGCTCTCCGGCTTGCGCAGTCCCACAAAGCAAGAGCTGACAAACAAACGGAAGATTTTACGCAAACCGTACTTCTCGATGCGATGCAGATTCAACTCGCGGGACTCGTTGTTGATTGTTCCCATGAAGAATTTGCCGGAGTCGGCGAGAGCGCGCGCGAAGGTGAGAACTTCAGGCATGGGCTCCGACAGAGAGAACATGAAATCCCGAAACTGATCGCGAGTGAAGGGACGGTTGCGGTAAAAGACTGTGCGGTCCAGATATTCGTCGAGTGTGATCTTGCCCCGCTCAAACGACGACACCACCATCTCATGGCGCGAGTGAAACTCTTCTTCGTCGAGACGAAAATGTTCGAGCGCGGCTAGGCGTTGCGTGTGGTCCCAGGCGTTGCTGAGGAGTACGCCGCCTATGTCCCAAAAGATGGCCTGAATCGCGGACACGGATGAGTCCTTTCTAGTTGTTTTGATTTTAACAATCGCCTCAGTGTTTGTAGATCGTGGTGTCGGGATGGTAATTGCGCCAGTCAAACCAATAATCTTTGAGCGCGGGGATCCGCTCGAGACACTTTCCCTGCGCGGGCCCGGAGATAGCGCAACCCTGGAAGTTCCACTGGCTGGCGGTGGTGGCATCGACCAGCGTCCAGTCTTTCGCATCTGCTTGCAAGAAGAATTCAGCGTCGCGGCCGTCAATGCGGCTGACAAAAACGCGGAAGGATTTGCCATCGGGCCCGAGAGCGACAAGTAGTGGCGTGCCGTTGACGCGATCGAGCACCGGAGACTGCTTCGCGAAAGTCTCCCAGGGATAGGCACGCGCGGAGCCGTCGATCGTGAGTCCGATGACGACGTCTCGCGATTTGAGCTCGGTGCCCGGAAAGCTGATCACTACGGGAAGCTTGGCGACTTCCGGCTCCCAGTGGCTGTCGTATTCTTTCGTATATTTGGCGACCGGTGCCAGCACCTGTCCGGAGGGAGATTCGCTTCTCCACTCGCCGAAGGTGAGTTCGTCGCTGAGGACGAGTTCGAGCGCTGCGCCTTGCAGCGGGCCGTAGATGGCCTTGCCGGTGATCTGCTGCCACCAGGTCCCAGTTTCCTTATCACGCATGAGGAAGTTCTGGTTGTTGATGCCGGCCAAATAAAAATGCAGCACCCTCCGGTTCACCGTTCGCCTCCACACCAGACCGGTGTGACAGAGCGTTCAATAAGTGACGGCGATAGGCGTGCCTGCGACCACGTCGTTGAGGACGTGATGGTACGCCATCTGGCTGATGGGATAGGCGCGGGCGTCGCTGCCCAGGCGCACCCCCATGATCATTTCCTTCGCGTCGAGTTTGCTTTCGGATTGCGCGAGGAATTGCGGGCCATCGATGGGATGGAACATCCATTCAAAATAATTGAGGCGAGCCATGACCGCGGAGAATGCAACCACCAGCATAATCAGCGCCACGAAGAATTTGGTCCAGCGGCTGGCGGTTCTCCACAGGGCGAAGGCGAACACGAGACCGGCGAGACCGGCGATCAGCGTGACCAGGGGAGCCCGTTGTCGCAGCGTCATCGCCAGCATGAGCGCGCGTGGCTCCTGATGCCGGAAGGGACGAATAATGAAGGCAGGAATGAAGAAGAAAGCGGTGGCGGCGACGGCGCAAAGGGAAAATGCCGGCCACAGCCAGGGCAATGGGCGGCGCTGGGTGATGAATTCGGAGTGCGATGAGAAGCTCATGGATTTGCTGGATGAATGCACAATGATTTTAGCCTAACCTTTGCGCCGGGAAAAGGTTTGCGCCCGGTGATCCCGGTGATCCCGGTGATGCGTTCTCGAGCTATCCGGCGGCCTGCAACCGTGCAAAAAAAAGACCCCGATCGTTAGACCGGGGTCCAGGGTGCAAGTCGATTTAATACATCTCTTCGCGGGAGGCGAGAACGATGTAATGCAGGTTGTTGCCGAGGCCAGCCCAGCAACTGTTGTAATAGACATTAGCCTTGCCGCCACCGTTCCAATTGAATGATGGGCTTCCCAGTGTCCCACCGGCGCCATGGGTGTTAGCTACGAAGATCTCTCCGTAGACTGTGCCGTTGCCGGCACCGTTTACCACCATGCTTCCATCGCCAATGACGAGAATAAGGCCATTCCACTGCATCACGCCGCTGATGGTTAATGTTCCGGTCACGACCAGGATGCCCGAGCCGGTGGCGCTGCTCATGCTGAAGTCACCGTTCACAAAAGTAATCTGCGGCGCAGCGACGGTGCCGTAGGTTGACAAGGAGCACTTAGGACTCCCTGGACAGGTAACGTCAGCTACATTTGACATCTCCGATACTATGGCATTTAGCTCGGCCGGCGTATTCCAGTTGGTTAAAGCTGGCCCTTGGTCGGTAATTGCGGGGGTTGTCCCGGTGAAGTTGGCAGGCCTCTTGGTTTGTGCAAGAACGCTTGCCGCGTCGGCTGCGTTGTCAGCGCCAATGGCCGGTTGGTTCCCGAAATTCGTGGAGCAACCGTTCGGCACAGCAGGAGGCGTGCCGCTCTGATCCGTGCCGTTGATGCTTGCGTTGTTTGAATTGGGCGTGCCGAAGTTAGGAGTCGGCCCATCCAATGACAGACCTGCCGGGGGCGGCGACATGTTGAAAGCCGACACTTCGTATTGCCCAACGCGGCGGCTGCCCGACGGGGTTACAGCCATGGAGGTAACAAGGTAGACAGGCTCGACCTGGTTGGTGGTCACAAGATCGCAGTTCGCGGCCCCACCCATCGCAGTGGACGGTCTCTCCATCAGGTTCGTCGCATCCCAGCATACTTGGGCATTGGCGAGCTGCGTTGAATCCACCCACGTAGCGGGAACCAAAGGGTTTCCACTGGTTCCATTCTGCTTCAGCGTGAGGCGAACCCACTTATACTTTAGAGAAGAGGCGGTGCCGGTGTGCGGATCGTCACTGACGATGTATGGTTCTATGCTGCCGAAGGGCGGCGCGCCCACGGCCTGACATGGAGTGCCCGGAGCGACCCATGCCACTCCCGAACCGGTGAACGACTCATGGCAGAACTCATCATCGAAGTAGGGATTATTAAGGAACGTCTTCGGATCTACCGGATCACCTGCCCCCGAGGAGTTGACCAGGTAAATGATGGAATTCGGTGTCCCGGGCATGGCAGTAGTCGGAAGGACGTTGGGTGCTTTATTCAGGGGGTTCTTCGCATTGCTGCGCAACCGGTCTCGCATTTCCTCCAGGCCACCGCGCATGGCAAAGAAAGCAACCTGCGTGTCCTTATAGTTTCCATTGATCGAAGTTTCAGCGCTGGACATGTAAATCATGCCCAGGCCTACGGCGGAGATCAACAGTAACGCCAGCAGAGCCATGATCAGGGCGATTCCGCGTTCCCTGTTACAACCATTGTTACGAACAGTCAATTGGCGCATAAAGGAAAAGTCCTCCTCAGTTGTTCACCAGAGGGGCGCTCCCACTAATCTGGTCACGGGCCTCACCCTGGTCTGCACATCGGCGCCCGCATTGGTGTTGGCCAGAATTGGGTCCGAAGTGCCAGTCGATGATCTAGTACATCTCTTCGCGGGAAGCTAGGACGATGTAATGCAAGTTGTTGCCGATGTTGGCCCAGCAGCTGTTGTAGTAAACGCTAGCTTTGCCGCCGCCGTTCCAACTGAACGATGGACTTCCCAATGCCCCCCCGACTCCGGTGGTGTTAGCCACGAAAACTTCTCCGTAAATTGTGCCATTGCCTCCACCGTTGATCACCATGTTTCCCGCGCCGATGACCAGAATCAAGCCGTTGAATTGCATATTGCCGCTGATGGTCAATGTTCCGGTTACAACCAGCACACCCGCGCCGCTGTTGCCGCCACTCATGCTGAAATCGCCGTTGACGTATGTGATCTGAGGTGCAGCGACGGTGCCATAGGTTCCGGATGAGCACTTAGGGCTGGCGCTGGGACAGGTAACGTCGGCTACATCCGACATCTCTGATACCAGGGCATTCAGCTCGGCCGGCGTATCCCAGTTGGTTAAAGCTGGCCCCTGGCTGGTAATTGCGGGGGTTGACCCGGTGAAATTGGCAGGTCTCTTGGTTTGTGAAAGGACGCTCGCTGCGTCAGCTGCGTTGTCAGTGCCAATGGCGGGTTGATTTCCGAGATTGGTGGTGCAACCGTTCGGCACAGCAGGAGGCGTGCCGCTCTGATCAGTGCCGTCGATGCCTGCATTATTTGAATTGGGCGTTCCAAAGTTAGGAGTCGGCCCATCCAATGACAGACCTGCCGGAGGGGGTGCAATGTTGAAGGCTGATACTTCATATTGCCCAACGCGGCGGCTGCCCGACGGGGTTACAGCCATGGAGGTAACAAGGTAGACAGGCTCGACCTGGTTTGTCGTCACCAGATCGCAGTTAGCGGCCCCGCCCATCGCAGTCGACGGTCTCTCCATCAGGTTGGTTGCGTCCCAGCACACTTGCGCATTGGCGGCTTGCGTTGAATCCACCCATGTAGCGGGAACCAAAGGGTTTCCGCTGGTTGCATTCTGCTTCAGCGTGAGGCGAACCCACTTGTACTTCAGAGAAGAGGCGGTGCCGGTGTGCGGATCGTCACTGACGATGTATGGTTCGATACTGGCGAAGGGCGGCGCGCCCACGGCCTGACATGGAGTGCCCGGAGCGACCCATGCCACGCCAGAACCGTTGAAGTACTCATGGCAGAACTCATCGTCGAAGTAGGGATTATTAAGGAACGTTTTCGGATCTACCGGGTCACCTGCCCCAGAGGAGTTGACCAGGTAAATAATGGAATTCGGTGTACCCGGCATGGCGGTCGTCGTAAGAACGTTGGGGGCTTTGCTGAGGGGATTCTTGGCGTTGGTGCGCAACCGGTCTCGCATCTCCTCCAGGCCACCCCGCATGGCAAAGAAAGCCACCTGCGTGTCCTTATAGTTGCCGTTGATCGCGGTTTCAGCGCTGGACATGTAAATCATGCCCAGGCCTACAGCAGAGATCAACAGTAACGCCAGCAGAGCCATAATCAGGGCAATTCCGCGTTCCCTGTTACGAACATTCAATTGGCGCATAAGGAAAGATCCTCCTCAGTTGTTCACCAAACGGGCATTTCCCACCAACGTAGTCACGGGCCTCACCCTGGTCTGTATATCGGAGCCCGTATTGGCGTTGGCGAGAAGATTGAGCGTAAGGCGAATCGACTTGATGCAATCTATGCT
>JAUTWY010000494.1 GCA_030838305.1 Acidobacteriaceae bacterium | reverse complement strand
CACCTGGCGCCGTGACGCCGGCGGAGCACGTAGTATTCGTTGATCGGCCGGTCATCGCTCAGCGCAGGAGTGGCCGGAGACATCGCGACCAGTTGGTCGATGCCCAGTTCATTCTGCAAGAGATGTTCGAACCGGCTCTGCGCACTTTGTTCCGGCTCCCATTCCACCAGGTCCGCAGCCGCCGGTGCCGGCAGGCGCTGCGCTAATTCGCTCGCGCTCCGACTCGCCAGCGGACGGTCGCTGGCCAAAAAATGAAATCCCCAATCTTTTCCAAAGGCAAACACGCGGACATAGGGGAAGGATCGGCGCAACGCCAGTGCCACCGCTGCCTTGTCCTCCGCATCACCACCCGGGAGCCACTGTTGCAGGATCCCTCCCGGACGAAGACGCTGCCGCACCACCGAATAGAAATTCTCCGAGTACAACAAGCTGGAACCTGCCGCCTCCACCGGTGGCGGAGGATCAATCGTGATCACATCATAGTTTTGCGGCGTGCGCTCCAGATATCGCCGCCCATCGTCGATCACCACATGGGACAGCGGCGAACTCAAAACCACCGCCGCGTCGCCGTGGAAATATCCAAACAACCGCGGCACGCTGGGCACCAGTTCCACCACCGTGACCGGCATATCCCAGGTGCGCAACGAGCGAAACGTCGTCCCCATTCCGAAGCAAATGACCAAAGCATCCTGCGGAGTGCGATCGAGAAACGCCAACGGCAGATGCGCCATCATTTTGGTGATGGGCGTCAGAGAAGTCATCCCATAGCCGTTGACTAGCAACCTTCTATTCATGCCGCTTCCCGTGGCAATAACGGTGGCGGTCGAGTCCCGCAGCACCATGCTGCTCTTGCCATACTGCTGCTCGTAGCCTTTGCTGGCGAGAAACAATCCCACCGCCAGCGGCAGTAATAAATACGACGCAACGCGCGCCGCTAAGCCAGGCGCGGACCTCGAAAGCCACATCGGACGCATGCCGATGACCAGCCACGGCAGAGAGAGCACCACCAGCGCCCCGCGTTCGCTGATCCACGGCAAAAGCACAAAGCCCGCCAGCAGCGGACCAACGATGCAACCCAGAACATTCACCGCATACGCCTTCCCTGCCTTCGCGGGATCGCCTTCCGCCCAGCGATCCACCAACATGGGTGTCAGAAATCCGAGCAGCCCGGTGAAGGGCCCTATCCCCACCAACAGCCGCTGCGGGCTGTGAAGAGAAATGTTAGGACTCGCCGCCAGCAACGCCAACAACGAGAAGAAGGGAAGCAGAGTCCACAGCAACGCGCTTTCCTGCGTGTGCCGCAGGCTCCAACGACGGTAGACGCGCGACCCGATAAACGTCGCGGCCAGGTAAACCGCCAGAATCAATGCGAAGGCATACACCACCGTTCCCACATAGGGCGTGAATTGCCGCACCCACACCACTTCCATGCCCATACTCGTCAGCCCGGTGGCAAACAACAAAACGAGAAGAGATGCTTTTCCTCTCGCCGCAACTGTTATTTCACTCGCGGCCTGCGTCCGTCGAACAACTGTGTGCAGTGGCGCCGCCCTCGATACCGCCATCGCGAGAATCGCGATCACAATGTTGCAGGCCGCCCCAGCCTTTAGCGTTCCGCGAAATCCCAGCAACTCGATCAGCAACAAAGGAAGAGCGGTTCCCGCCAGGGCTCCCGCGACGTTGGCCGTATACAAATAGCTGAACGATCGCGAAGCATCCTCAGGGTACATCCGCTGGATCGCCAGCATCGCCACCGGAATGGTCGCTCCCATCAATGTGCACCACGGAATCAATGTGAGCGCCACCCACATTCCTGAGAACAGGTAATATCCCGCGGAGGAAGTTGACCCCAACCGTTCCAGCAACCCGTGCCCCAACCGAAGCTCATAAGGAACCAGGATTCCCGAGGCTCCGATCAGTAACTCGATCACAGCGTAAAGGCGAAGTGGCGGGAAAGAGATTTCTTCGCCATGCCCCCGGATCCATTTCCCGTTTGCCCATGAGCCCAATCCCAGCCCGCCCATGAAGACCGACAACACAATGGAAACCATGGCGCTGGTTACGCCGAATTGCGCCATGGACAATCGCAGCCACACCAGCTCGTAAAGCACGCTGCAAAATCCGGAAATGAAAAAGAAAATAAAGTACCAGCCCACAAGGCTCTCTCTCTTCGCTTGACCTTGAATTTGTCGAAGACTCTTTCGACCGCGCCCATCCAAAATACCCTACCGAGCACTAAAGCAGAAGCCTCCTTTCCCGATGATCCCTTCGTTCTAACCATTCGCTTCCCAACCACTTACGGATTGATACGCAGTTGAGGAGCGCTTGAGCGCCGGAGCATTGCGCGAAACGGCGCGTTGCCGCAAAGTGACCCCCGAACATCAGGAGGCAGCCATGACCAATGCAATAACGAACCTGTGCGAACACGCCAACCCCAACACCCCACAGAAAATCAACCGGACACAGCCCCTCGCGCCAATGCGCCGGTTGCAAGAAAGCTGGCTGGCAGCGCGCGAAAAACGCGCCCTGCTCTGGCTCGCCGGGCGCACTCCGCAGTGGATTGGCCCGGACCATCTCACCGCGTTGGGACTGGTATCGCAGATCGGAGCGGGCATCTCCTATGCACTGGCCTCGCGCAATTATGCGCTGCTTGGTGCTATTGTCTGCCTGGCATTAAATTGGCTGGGCGACTCCCTCGACGGCACGCTGGCCCGCGTGCGCCAACAATTGCGTCCGCGCTACGGCTTCTATGTGGACCACATGGTCGACAGCTTCGGCGCCCTCGCCCTGATGGGCGGCTTGGCCTGCTCGGGATGCATGCATCCCGCCATCGCCATCGCTCTGCTCCTAGCCTTCCTCATGCTGTCGATCCAGTCTTATCTCGCGACCTACGTCCTGGGAGAATTTCGCCTGTCATTCTGGCGCTTTGGTCCCACCGAGCTGCGACTCCTGCTCATCGCAGGCAACATGGCGCTTTTTTGGAAGCCGCAAGTGCACCTGCTCGGCAAGTCTTACAAATTGTTCGACGTCGGCGGCGCGCTCGGCCTCGTCGGAATGGCCGCAATGCTGCTCTCTTTCACCGCCCAAAACACCCTGCGGCTCTATCGCGAAGAAAGGATCGCCAAGTAAGCTGCGCGCGGAATGTTCCCATGGAAACATTTTAAAATGGCAAAAATCAGTGGTGTAAGTTGTCATCTAGGGCCGGCGGCCCGCGAAACCACATGAAAATTGGACTACGCGACTTGACGCGCCCCTAGAAGGCCCGCTCTTCCACGGTCGCGCCAGCGGCGCATGTCCCAAACAAACCGCTTGCGGCAACGTGAAGACAGCCGTGACGTACCTACGCGCCACCTAGAAACCAAGCGGAATTGAAACTAGGAGCACCCGCTGGTGCTCCCGCAACTCCCGCAGCGATAGCAGGAACCGTTGCGGGTCATGATGCTGCCACAGAAGCTGCAGGTGGGAGCGTCGCCCAGGTCGATGATGCCGGCCAGGGCGTCGGCGGCATGCACCGAACCAGTTCTCAGTTCCCGGTTCTCAGTTCCCGGTTGATCCGAGGAGCCATTGAGCTCCCCGGGTCCGGACGGCTGAGAGCTGATAGCTGACAGCTTGGGTCTAAAGCTCTCGAACAGCATTTGCTGCTGGCCGGTAAGGAAGCGAAGCTGCAGCCAGCGGAAGATGTAGTCCATGATCGACTTGGCGAAGCCGATGTCGGGATTGCTGGTCCAGCCGCTGGGTTCAAAGCGCGTGTGCGCGAACTTTTCGCAGAGAAGCTTCAGCGGCACGCCATGCTGCAGTGCAATGGACGTGGCCAGCGCAAAGCTATCCATCAGCCCGCTGACCGTCGATCCTTCTTTGGCCATGGTGATGAAAAGTTCGCCCGGCTCGCCGTCAGGATAGAGCCCGACGGTGATGTAACCCTCGTGGCCTCCAATGTTGAACTTGTGCGTGATCGAGGCCCGCTCCTCCTGCAACTTGTGCCGCACCGCTCGCGGAGGCGCGTTAAGGTTATCTTCTTCGCGTGGCGCGGCCGCCCCCGGCCGCGGGTCATCTTTACTGGAATTAGCAGTCTTCGTCCCCGCCGCCGACAACGGCTGAGACTTCTTACACCCGTCACGATAAACCGCGACAGCCTTTAGTCCAAGCTTCCAAGCTTGGAGGTAAGCCTCCATAATGTCTTCCACAGAAGCATTCTCTGGAAGATTGACCGTCTTCGATATAGCGCCGGAGATAAACGGCTGCGTCGCCGCCATCATCCGCAAGTGGCCCATGTAAGCAATCGAGCGCGTCCCCTTCGCTGGCTTGAAGGAACAATCAAACACCGCAAGATG
The DNA here is from genome assembly GCA_030838305.1 of Acidobacteriaceae bacterium. Lineage (GTDB taxonomy): Bacteria > Acidobacteriota > Terriglobia > Terriglobales > Acidobacteriaceae > Sulfotelmatobacter. The sequence continues at coordinate 9,500 of JAUTWY010000494.1, read as the reverse complement.
CTCGTCTTTAACCGCCGGCGCGCCTTCGATAGTCCCCGTCGCGTCGATGTAGCTGACAATCGCATTCGCCTGATCGTGATCGTATCCAAGCTTGAACAGCGCCGTCGGCACGGTCTGATTGACGATTTTAATCATGCCTCCGCCGACGAGTTTCTTATACTTCACCAGCGCCAGGTCCGGCTCGACGCCGGTTGTGTCGCAGTCCATCATGAAGCCGATGGTGCCGGTGGGGGCGAGGACTGTCACCTGGCTGTTGCGATAGCCGTGTTTTTCGCCGTGGGCGAGGGCTTCGTCCCAGCATTGTTTGCTGGATTCGTAGAGGGCTGATGGGACGTTGTTTTTGTTTATGTTGTTGACGGACGCGCGGTGCATGCGGATTACGTCGAGGAAAGGTTCGCGGTTTATGTACCAGCCGGGGCAGGCGCCGCCGGGCATGGTCTGTGCAGAGGGCGCCTCGCTTCGCGTCGGCTGGACAGCCGAGGCGGCTGTCCCCACATGAGTTATGCCTGCGCCGAGATTGGTTTCGGTGAGATTCTTTTTTGTGGCTTCTGTTGCCGGGGTTAGTGGAGCGCATTGTTCGGCGATGCGGGAGGATTGGAGATAGGCTTCGCCGCACATGATGGCGGTGACGCAGGCGGCATAGTCACGGCCGGCGTCGGAGTCGTAGGGGAGTCCGGCGGCCATCAATAATGCGCCGAGATTTGCATAGCCCAGGCCGAGCGGACGGTAGTCATGCGAATTGCGCATGATCATCTCTGTGGGATATCCGGCGTTGTCGACGAGAATTTCTTGCGCGGTGATCAGCACGTCGACAGCATGGCGGTAGGCTTCGACGTCGAAGGTGCCGTTGGGCGCGAACTTCAGCAGATTTAGGCTGGCGAGGTTGCAGGCGGAATCGTCGAGGAACATGTATTCGCTGCAAGGGTTGCTGGCGTTGATGCGCGCGGTGTTTTTCGAAGTGTGCCAGCGATTTACCGTGGTGTCGTATTGCATGCCGGGATCGCCGCAGTGCCAGGTGGCCTCGGAAATTTTGCGCATTAGATCTTTTGCTTTGTAAGTTGTCACAACCGCGCCGTCACGTATGGACTTGGTGGAGAAATCGGTGTCGCGGACGACGGCGTACATGAAGTCGTCGGTGACGCGCACGGAGTTATTGGCGTTCTGGAAAAAGATGGAAGAGTAGGCGTCGGAATCGGGATGCGATCCGTCGTATCCCATGGCGACGAGAGCGTGGGCTTTGGCTTCTTCTTTTTGTTTGCACTCGATGAACTCGACGATGTCGGGATGGTCGACGTTGAGGATGACCATCTTCGCAGCCCGGCGAGTTTTGCCTCCCGACTTGATGACTCCAGCGAAGGCGTCAAAACCTTTCATGAAGCTGAGCGGGCCGCTGGCGGTGCCTCCGCCGCTGAGGCCTTCGGTTTGAGAACGCAACGGAGAGAGATTGGTCCCGGTGCCGCTGCCCCACTTGAAGAGCATGCCTTCGGTTTTCGCGAGGGTGAGGATGGAGTCGAGCGAATCTTTGACCGAGTTGATGAAGCAGGCGGAGCACTGTGGAGTTTTGTATCCAGTGACGCCAAATTCGACTTGCTGAGTTTGCGGATTCCAGTGCCAGTTGCGGGCGTCGGAATTGGGCTCGATGCGGTCGCACCCCACGTTGAACCAGACCGGCGAGTTAAAAGCAGCGTACTGGCGGACGAGGATGTGGACAAGTTCGTCATGGAAGGTCGCGCCATCTTCGGGAGTTTTGAAGTAGCCCTGGGCCAGTCCCCAGTTACGGATGGTCTCGGCAACGCGGGTGACGAGCCGGCGAACTCCGGTTTCGCGCTCGGGGGTGCCAACCTTTCCGTGTAAGTATTTTGACGCGACGATGTTAGTCGCAGTCATGGACCAGTCTTTAGGGACTTCAACGTCTTTCTGTTCGAAGATCACGTTGCCTTTGGCATCAGTGATCTGGGCGAGGCGGAGATCCCACTCGAGTTCGTCGTAGGGAGAGACCCCAGGCTTGGTGAAGAAACGGCGGAAGGCGAGACCGGATTTCTTGGTCGCGGAGACTGGTTGTACGGGAGCGGCCGCAGGGGTGGTGGTGTTGACTTCTGGCATGGCTTTCTCCATTTAATTATTAGATTCTAATCAACATAAGCCCGATTCGGCGTCCCGGGGCGGCGGAGACGGAGAATTGGATCTCCCGAATGGGGAGCTGTTCGGGGAGGGAGCGTATTTCGTTTTATAAAGAGCGTTTCTTTCGCCCCTTCGGGGCTGTGTTTCTCAATTCGTCGCTCCCCACGGTTTGCGCCCCTTCGACTGGCTCAGGGCAGGCTGTGGGCAGCATTCTTTCGCCGCTTCGCGGCGAATGCCCTGGTCCCTTCGGGGCTAGAAGCCTGAAGGGAGGCGCTGAGGACAGTGAAGGTTCTTGGCGGCTCCGGAATCGATGCGCAGTGGAGCGGCTGAAAAATCTGTTCCGGCAGCCGGTTTGGTTAATGTGGCAGATATTTGGGCGCTATCGGCAGAGTCGGACAGCAGTGTCCGACCCACACGGTCTGTGCTCACGCGATCCGTCACTGAGGCCAGCTCCAGCGACGACTGGAAGTCGGCACCCAAGCCTGTGGCTTTCTCGGCGGAGTTGATCATCCATTGATTGAGGGCGGCACAGATGCTGCGCCGCTGGGCCGGATCTTCGATGACGACGAAGCGGAGGAAGCAGCTACCTGAGGCAAGGCGGTCGCGCATCGGATTGATGCAAGTGAACATGCGGTCGAGGACGAAGGCCATGTCGTCATCTTCGGCGAATTGGAGGACGGCAAGCATGCGGCGTTGAGGTACCTCAGTGGCTGAAGCCACAGAAGCCGAGGTTGGCTCGGTCGGACATCCGGGGGCGGCTGTCCCCACATGTGCTTTGGAGGTTCCCAAATCAATCACCTCTTCGGCGAGGGCAAAGATGCCGGGCTTGCTGGGAACGACCAGGAGACTATGGGTGGAATCGCAACGGAACCAGCGCGACCATTGCAGGCGGCGCGGGTCGATGGGGCGATCCAGTCCGTGCCGGGCTAGGGAATCGGCGACCATGCGGGTTAAGGCTTCCATCTCGGGCTCCTTGGTCAACTACTCAGGGGCTAAAGCCCAAATCCTGGTTGGGCTCGAGCGGCACGGCTAAAGCCATGCCTTGATACGAATCTGATTCATGCCTTGAATCTGGTTCATGCGCTGATACGAATCTGGTTACGGCACGGGTACTGAGACATCATTCCGGTCGTCCACCCGGGGGGAGGATCGGGGAACGGCCACCGCACCTTACCGAACCGGCTTCCGGTTCCCGGCTTCTGGTGACGCTCGGTTCCGGCTTAGCCTGCTTCATTGTTTTCTGGTGTTTGCGGGTGTGGCACCAGGGCACCTCTGGCCTGGCGCCATCCCGCCGGTTTTTCTCATTTATGGGCGAAATTGAAATCCTGCCTCGTTCCCGCGAGATCGATTCCAAAGGCCTATGGGATTGCAAAGTTACTCCCGCTTATTGTGCCTGTCAAGAGGGAAACACCATGGGTTGTATCCTCAACAATGACAGGCTTGGTGCGGGGGTCGCGGATTTGTTTTCCACAAGTGGAATTCATGGGGTATTCACAATTGTGGGGGATGGGTTGGTGGGGTGGAGTTTTGGGCATGATTCGGGAGCTTGAAGGCCGGGGTGTCGTGATGCGAGGGATGGAGCACACCTCATCGGCGAAAGCTTCGGTTGAGTTTGCGCCCATGGCACGACTGACGTCGTGCCCTACCCGATCCATTTTTCCGTAAGCCGCGGGCTTGGAACTGGGGAGCGGCCGTCGCCGTCGGGTTGCGGGGATTTGCGAGTCAGGGGAGGAGGCGAGGAGAGAGAGGCGGCGTGTCCGCGCCGGATTGAGTCTACCGACGACATTTCGCTCTGTCCCCACGGGTCGGGGTTCGGCATGGTCTTGTCTTGCTTGGGAGGTTCGTCCGCTAGTAAGGGTACATAGATGTCCTCGAAGATTTGACGAGACGCAATGCGGAAAATGCCGTCCGAGGATTCGACCAGGTAGTCGCCCGGCACACCGGAGTGCTGTCGTTCGAGAAGATCGGTAAAGGTAACGCTGGTGGTTAGTTGCCGGGCTTTGACGAGGAAGCGTGTGCGATAGGTAACCCATGGAGTTGCTGCTTTCATGCGCGCGACCGTTCTTGCTGTTGATGGTAAATCGTGATGATTATCGTCAAATTGAATTGCGTCTTGAATCGTTTTAATATCATCGATCAAGTTTGTTTTATTTCTTGTTGAAACAGGGCGAGACGAATGTACGAGCGAAATGGGGCGGGGTCAATTCAGTATTTTTGGTGCAATTGAGGATAATGCCGGGCATTCACTTCGCGAATCGGAAGGGAGCAAGAAGGACTGCCGCAGACACTCAGTCGAGCCAGTGACAGCGCGGGTTTGGAGTTAGGCGAGAACGTCCTGGCAACAGAAGCGGAGAAGGTGCGAAACGGATTGTGCACAGAGAGTGCACAGGAAATGCAGAAAGGCAGTGGTGCCTAGCACGGTCTGCGAGGGACGATCCCCAGGCGCTCGTTTCGCTCGCGGGACCGCCGAGGCGGCTGCCTCTACGTGGGTTCTGCTTGTGGAGACTAAGCTCGGGTATAGACCTGAGACGTCAGCTCAGGTCAATTTCGTGACATGGCCCTGAAGAAAATTTGATAGAGCGGCTGGGTACAAGGTTCATGGTGGTGGAAGAAATTTCAGGCTGGACAGAATTGGCTGCCGAAGAAAAGTGAGTAGGGTCAGTTACTTGGAATTGGGCTGAGAACGGTAAGGTTTTTGCTGACAAATCAACCTTGAGAGAGAAAAATTTAGTGACAGGAGGAATCATGACGCTTGATCCAGTCTGTGGAATGAAAGTGGACGAGAGGAGAACCGAATTCCAGACGCAGTTTGCGGGTAAGAAATATTCGTTCTGCTCGGAGGAGTGTCGGCAGGCATTCCAGGCCGATCCAGATGAATATGCGGAGACTGCGGCGGCTTAGCGAGCACGTGGTTCAATATTGAGAAGAAGAAGATGGCCCTGCGCTTAAGTGCGCAGGGCCATTTTGTTTTGTGGCGATATCCGGACAGAAACGATTCACGGGTACCACTCGCTTTGCGGGACAGCCGAGGCGCCTGTCTCTCTATGGCTAGTGCCGATGGCCGCAAGCAAAGTCAAGGGCAGTCGGACGGAGTGTCCGACCCACACGTTCTTAGCGATGCGCCATGGCTGGCTCTTGCACTGCTTTGCCAGACTTAAAAGCTTCATAGCGTTGATTAATTTCGTCCCAGTTGATTACATTCCACCAGGCGGCCAGGTATTCCGGACGGCGATTGTTGTATTTCAGATAGTAGGCGTGCTCCCAGACGTCGTTCCCGAAGATGGGGACGAGGCCTTGGGAAACGGGATTGTCCTGATTGGGGGTGGAGATGATTTGCACGTCCCCACCTTGTTTGCCTGCAAGCCATACCCATCCGGAGCCGAACTGCTTGACGCCGGCGTCGTTGAACTTGGTTTGGAAATCTTTGAAATTGCCGAAAGATTTCGTGATCACCTGGGCGATGGGACCGTTGGGATCGCCTCCACCCTTGGGTTTCATGATCTTCCAGAACATGGAGTGATTGATGTGGCCGCCGGCGTTGTTGCGGACCGCCGCGCGAATGTCTTCCGGAATGGAATTGAGATCGCGAATTAAATCCTCGGGAGTCTTCTTGGAAAGTTCTGGGTGCTTTTCGAGCGCTGCGTTGAGGTTCTTTACGTAGGCCGCGTGGTGCATATCGTGGTGCAGGGTCATCGTCTGCTTGTCGATGACGGGTTCGAGCGCCGCGTAGTCATAGGGCAGGGGCGGTAGTTCATGAGCCATGATTTTTCCTCCAGTGTCTTATTGTACTGATGATGAGGGAAGGGATGCGGATTCATGGGGTTCGGTTGGGGGAATTGATGTGGGGGCGGCAAGAACGACCACCGGGGCCAAAGCCCGCAGTTCAGGAGGAATCCTAACGCGGCGCTGAATGCGCCGCTCTTCCACGGTTATGCGCACGGCGGGGGCGGCGACTCGGGCGCACGCGATTACCTCAGCGGCTAAAGCCGCATATCCTTCGAAGTTCTTACGGCACGACTGAAGTCGTGCCCTTTCAACGCCATTTTCGCTAAGAGGAGCTTAGTTCGTGGCGGGGCCGAGGACTTCGCGGACTTTGCGGGAGAGGCTTTGCAGAGTAAAGGGTTTTTGCAGGAAGGCTTTCTGGGCACCGGAGGCAAGCGGAGTGGCGAAAGCGTCCTGAGCGTAACCCGAAAGATAGAGCACTTTGATGCTGGGACGTGCGGGAGTGAGTTGCTCCACGAGTTCGTGGCCGCTGAGGCCGGGCATGACGATGTCGGTAATAACGAGGTGGATGGTTTCGGATTGGCTGGCGGCGAGAGCGAGAGCGGCATCGCCGTTGCAGGCTTCGATCACGTGATAGCCGCGGGCTGCGAGGGTTTCGCGCACGAGTTGGCGGACAGACTCTTCGTCCTCGACGAGCAGGATAGTTTCGGATCCACCGGCGGAAGTAATGGAAACAGGAGTGGTGCCGAGAGCGTCACAGGGTTCGTCGACGCGCGGGAAATAAATGGTGAAGACGGTGCCGCGGCCGAGTTCGCTCTGTACGAAAACGTAGCCGCCACTCTGCTTGATGATGCCGTAGACCGTGGAGAGGCCGAGTCCCGTACCTTTACCTTTTTCTTTGGTGGTGAAGAAGGGTTCGAAGATGCGAGCCTGAGTGTCGCGGTCCATACCCTCGCCGGTATCGCTGACGGAAATCATGACGTAGGGGCCGTGTTTGATGAAAGTGTTTTCGGGACGGTAGGAGTCGTCGAGCGTGGCGCTAGAGGTGCGAATGGAGAGTTTCCCGCCGTTGGGCATGGCGTCTTTAGCGTTGACCACGAGATTCATGATGACCTGTTCAAGCTGACCGGCATCGGCGCGCGTACAGCCGACAGCGGGGGCGAGGCTGGTGGTAAGTTCGATATCTTCTCCGATGAGCGGGCGGAGGAGGCGCTCCATGTCGGTGACGATGGCGTTGACATCGATGACTTTGAGTTCGAGATGTTGTCTGCGGCTGAATGCGAGAAGCTGCCGAGTAAGAGTGGAGGCGCGATCCGAGGCTTGCCGAATGGCTTCGGCTTTGGAATGCAACGGATGTCCGGGAGCAAGCTGGTCGAGGAGAATCTCGGTGTAGCCGCTGATGACCATGAGTAGATTATTGAAGTCATGAGCGATGCCGCCTGCGAGCCGGCCGACGGCTTCCATTTTCTGGGCTTGACGGAACTGGTCTTCAAGGACGCGGCGCTCCGTAATGTCTTCGGCGATGGCTTCGAGGACATCGGAGGGTTCGTCACCGCTGGCAACGGCGCGTCCGCTGATGCGAACCGTGATGGCTTTGCCGTCCTTGCGGCGCCAGCGGGCTTCGAAACCGTCCATGCGTCCGGTGCGGCGGAATTCGTCGACCAGACGGGCATACTCGCGAGGCTCGACGAAAACATCTTTTTGGGGATCGAGGCCCAGGACTTCGACGGCGGAATCGTAGCCGAGCATTCCGATTAAAGCGGGGTTGACGTCGAGAAAATTGCCTTCCAGGCTGGCGCGGTAGATTCCGTAGACGGCGGTTTGCACCAAAGAGCGGTAGCGAAGCTCGGAGCGGCGCAGAACTTGCTCGTTACGTTTGCGATCGATGGCTGCGGCTAGTTGTTGCGAAACCAGAGTAAGGATTTCCTTGTCGCGCTCGTGGAAAACAGTTGTCTTCGAATAGCTTTTGAGGACGAGCGCGCCCAGGACGTGACTGTTGACCTTGAGCGGGACGCCAAGCCATTGGAGTGCTGAGGGTCCTGTCAGTTCGATTTCGCCCCGCTTTTGCAATTGTTGCGCGAGTTCAGGGGTGCAGAGCAGAGGTTCGCCGGTGCGCAGCACGTATTCGGTAAGTCCGGAGGCGAGGCTGGCGGGAGCGGGAGCGGGCTCGCGTTCGTCGACGAAGTAGGGGAAACTGAGAAGATCGGATTCCGTATCGCGAATGGCAATGGAAAAATTGCGGGCGCACATGAGTTCGTCCACGATGCCGTGAATGGCGGCGAAGAACTGTTGGAGGTCCTGTACGGCGTTAGCTTTCTCGGCGATGCGATAGAGGGCGGAGCTGAGAGCTTCGGCGCGCTTCCGCTCGGAAACGTCGCGATAGAGAGCGTAGAAGGCGACGGTGCGCGCGTCGATGACGAGAGGAGCGCAGCAGACGGAGACGTCGAGCAGAGTGCCGTCCTTGCAGAGGCGTTGCGTTTCGAGGGAGAGGCGTTCGCCGCGCTGCAGGCATTGGGCGATCCATTGCGCTTCGGCCGCACGATCGGGTGGAAACGTGAGCGCGTCGATAGGCTGGCCAAGGACCTGCTCGGCGGAGTATCCAAACATGCGCTGAAATTCATGATTGACGCACAGAGCGCGGAACGAGGTGTCGACGACGATAAGAGGATCTGGGGAGCTTTGAAAGAGCTGTTCCAGATATTGGTGGTGGATAGCGAGAATCTCTTCCGGCGTGTTCTGTGCGGAATTCTTGGGTGCGGGTTTTGGTTCGGTGGCCCAGGAAAGAGAAGATGTTTGCGCGATCGGATTGGGTCTGCTGGGCGGAATAAACGAGGGTGGGGCTCCGCGCTCCAGCGCCTGGCGCAGGCTTTTGGCGCGGACGAGGTCCTTGGACTGCGGTGTTCGGGTGACACGATCACCCATGTAGAACCTCCCCCCAGAAAGCTCAGCCAGAGGCATGGTAGAACGCGGAGGAGTGAGCTGAAAGTTACTGGGGTAATTGAAGACATTTCGTAATTGGGGAATTTTGTAATTTCGTAAACGAATACCTGAGTGGGTTTCCAATCACTAAATTCACAGGTTCAGGATCTGGTGGCGAGGACTTCGCAGACGCGGCGGAGCATTTCGCGCTGGGCGTCGGTGAGAGTAAGGAATTCGAAACCATAGCGCAGACCGTCGCGGTAGCGCACGATGGCGCGGACTTTTAATGGGTAGGGACTGAGAGGCAGGGGAATCTGCAGAGAGACGATTTCGCCGGCCTGAAGTTCACCAGTTAGAGTGGCGCCGATGCCGTCCTCGCCAAGTTCGGTGGAGCGTCCCCAACAGCTTTGAAATTCTCCGGACTGGAACATGCGGACCTGCATGCGGGCGTCGATGGCGAAGCGCGGATAGCGGCGCGCGTGGGCGCGGCCGGGTTTGGCGGAAGCGAGTTTTTTGCCGGGTGCTGGCATGTCAGTTCGTGCCGACTCCTTCAGGGACTAAAGCCCAATCTTGGTTCGTCTCATGCGGCACGGCTGAAGCCGTGCCCTAATTACGAAGCCTAATTGCCGTGCAATATATAGCCGGGCTCGAGGGGGAGTTTGCCTGCGATCTTAACGACTGCCACACTGCTGTTGATGGAATACACATCGACTACGCCGATTGCACCGGGGAGAGAC
>JAUTWY010000465.1 GCA_030838305.1 Acidobacteriaceae bacterium | reverse complement strand
TTGCGGAGGGTCGCTGTCTTTCTTGTCATAACTCTCGCCCTCACTGGCGGCGCCTTAGGCGTGGCGAATTATCGAGGCTATCCCCTGCGTCTCGGGCGAGTCAATCTCGGACCAAGCCCCGCTCAAGCGATCGCCCAGTTACGGAACATCGTTAAGCAGCAGCCCACTTTCGTTCCCGGTCACATCGCGCTGGCGAGAGCATATTTAAGTCAGGGCCAGTTCTCCCCCGCGGAAACGGAGTTAAAGCGCGCGTTGGAGCTCGATCCAAAAAGTGTCGAAGCGCGTCTCGAATTGGGGAATGTTTATCTGAATCAGAATCGTGTGCAGGACGCGACAAAGGCTTTCAACGAAGTGCTGGCGCAGAATCCCAACAATGCTGACGCCCACTTCGGCATGGGCCTTGCCCTCGCCGCCGACGAAAATCATCGGGCCGCCATCGAAGAGTACAGGATGGCCGACCGCCTCGACCCCGACTCTGCAGGCGTCAATTACAACCTCGGCCTCTCCTACGCCAAACTCAAAATGTATGACGAGGCCATCGCCGCCTACCTCAAAGAGCAACAACAAAACGGCGACACCGAGAAACTGGAGACCGCGCTTGCCGAAGCCTACCAATCCAAAGGCATGACGCAACGGGCTGAGGAAGCCAGAAGCAAAGCCCTCGCCCTGAAAGACCACTCGCAAGATCGATGAATCGCTACTCAGTGTTTTTGGAAAGACAGGTCGGATTTTGACTATGTGGAGCGGACACTCTTGTCCGCTGCCTTTGACTTTCCCAGCCGCCATCAAATATGCTTTGATCGAACCGCCAGATATATATCGATGTAAATCGATATATAATTCCGCTGGCTCCGTACTCGCGATCTAGCTTTTCAATTCTCCCACAGCCCGCCAGGCCTGATTGATCGCCTCATCTGTATAAGCGTAAGCCCCCGCGTCTGCATTGGCGATGGCGATTCTCCCAAACGTTTTCCTTGCTACCTCGCACGGAAGCTCGCTGCCTTCCAGCCAGAACGAATCGAAAAGCGAGTTGTATTCGTAAGCATAGCCATGTGGCCAGCGGTTCACTGTAATCGCCGCAATATCGCGCGCCGGGTCGAACCCTCCCGCACCGAGCGTACGCGCCAGTTGCTCGCGAATTTTGTGCTCCATGGTTTCGAATGTCGTATTGAACAGCTCGATGCGGCCCAAGGTGTGCTGCTCCCGCGACGGTTTCCCCGGCCGGCACGGAGTCTTCATCATGTGAATCACAATCGGTTCTTCTGGTTTCTGCGCGCATTCATAACCGCCAATGCTCACCGGCAAGTCGAGAGCCACTCGCGAGTGATAACAACTGGGAGCGTAGACGCTATTCGTATTCAGCTTCTGAAACGATTTCCAGTTACGCAACGCCACGTTGGTATAGAGCAACGGAACTTTCTGCGCCGAAGCCAAAGCGTCCCGCTGCTTTTGTGGTAGCTCTTCGCAAATGTATGGAATCACTACATGCCAGCATGCGAGGACGCAGTTCTTCGCCTTCGCTGTGTAGACCTTTCCCCCGCGCGCGTAGGCCACTTCCACTTGTTTCGCCGTCGCCGCATCCCCTATATGCTTCACGCGCACTGCCGTGCTGTTCAGCCGAATCTTCACGGGCGAGGAGGAAGCGTCCAGCTTGGAATAATTAGCCTTCGCAAGGACCACGTCTGAGGAAGAGTTCCCCGCCATCGCATCCGGAATCAATTTGCGGACCAGCAGGCGGGCGATGCTCGCATTGCCATCGGGGAAGTGAAAGAAATATTTCTCCGCTTCTTCGTTCGGAATCGCGTCGCGATTCATTCCCTTTCCCGGCGCGGCATCAAGCTTCATCCCTTCGAAGCCGGGCAGGCCGAGACCCCACGCATCCTGCGCGGGCACCGCGTCGATTCCGAAACCAAACAGCCCTTGCGGCACCCCCTGGTAAAGCTTCATTACGTCTTCATGAACTTTAACCACGTCCCTGAGAAATGTGGCGTAACTCATGCGCGCCAGCTTTGCTTTCTTCTCAGTAGAACTGAGGCCAGGCAAGTAATCCTTAGGGTCGTGACGAAGACGATCGAGATCGCTCTTTGCCTGGTCGGCGATGGGAGCGTCTGTCAGAAACTGCTTCCAGACTTCGCGATCGGCGGATGCGACATAGTCCTCGTCCCCGCCCCGCAACGAGGGCGGACTCGCTACCAGGCGGTCGCTCCCGAACGTTTCCTTGTCAAAAAAGATTTTCGAATGCAAGCCCAGCGACCGATACAGATTCGCGTCGTGATACTTGGGATAGGCAGCCACGTCGATGCCCAATTCTTCTATCAGCCCACGCGCTTCTTTGCTGTACGGAGCGGGGCTTTCGATGGAGAAGGTTCCGCCGAAACCAAGCCGGAAGGCGTTGCCTACACGAAACTCGTTACGCTTGGCGTGTCCGCCAAAGTCGTCATGGTTGTCGAGAATGAGGATGCGCGAGTTCGCGCCCGCCGCCTTGCGATAAAAGTGAGCGGCAGAAAGGCCACTGATGCCGCCGCCTACGACGATCAAATCGTAGGCCTCCCCCGTGTCTTGTGGCGTGCCGGCTCTATCCCAGAAGGTGCCGTCACGCAACGAGTGCGCCGAATCAAAGGAGCCCGGATGACTCCCACGCAATCCGGTGAGCGCGGGCGGATAATAATCAGGCAACTTCTCGGGATCGACATCGGCTGCGGCGAACAGATGCCACGGCATCATGGCAGCGCCGGCTGTGACTGCCACGCCGTTGAGGAAGTCGCGGCGCGTGATGTTGCGTTTCATTCCCAGTTCGCGGTCGTTCCAGTCGCTCAAAAGGCCTCCGAGTTGAAGACTGCGCGCATTGTGCTGTGGGCGGTTGATTTCTTTACACAACTCAGACTTCGAACGAGGTCTTCGTTCGACTAGCCGTCGGCTTTTTTAACTGCCAGCTCCGCGCCCTGGAATCCGATGCGGCTGTGCGTGCCGTCACAGAAAGGTTTGTTCACCGAACCGCCACAGCGGCAGAGAGAAAAAGCGGGCTTGCCGGTGAGGTCGTACTGGGTTCCATTGACGTCGACGAGTTCAACCGAACCTTCAGGCGCTTCCACCCGATAGGGTCCATTGGGACGAACCGTGATTTTTACCTGAGCCATGGTTTGATTCCTCCAACCTTACGGGATTCTAGTAAGGCTAAAAGATATCACTAAGCTGGGGAGAATGTCGTGGGTGCCAACCAAGAACAAAGTCAAAGGCAGCGGGCAGAGGCGACCCGCTCTACAAAATCACGCGGCCACAGAATCGACAGAGAGAAGGCTGCGATAGAGGGCGAGGTAATCATCGATCATGCGCTTGGTGGTGAAGCGCTCGCGGGCGCGAGTGTAGGCGCGATCGGCATAGGCGTGGCGCAGCGGACGGTCGGCATCGAGTTGACGAAGGGTAGCGGCCAAACTGCTGGCTTCATTGGTGCGGAAGTAGAGGGCGGCATCGCCCCAGACCTCGCGAAAGCTGGGAATGTCATTTGCGACGATGGCGCAGCGGGAGAACGCGGCATCGAGAGCAGACATTCCAAGCGGCTCATAGCGAGCGGTGGCGGCGTAGACCGCGGCACGGCTGTAGAGAGCGCGCAGTTGCGCTTCTGTCTGCGGACCCCGGATGGCAACGCAACTCTGCTCGGTCGAAACTTTCACGTCAGCACGGATCGGAATGCGGGGCAAAGGCACGGTTTGCTCAGCGCCCACGATGCAGACCGAGAAGGGCTGGACGTGTTGGGTTAATAGAAGGACCTGTTTGCCGGCGTCGAGTAGGCGTCCAACGCAGAGAACGGAATCATCCTTGCTGACATAAGGATTGAAGAAGATGGGATTGCGACCGGGATAGATCACAGCTTCGCGGCGCGGCGGCGTGTAGGTAGCGCGCAGGGTCTCGAGCATGCATGCCGACGGCGCAACCAGTGCATCGGCGGATGCAATGCCACGGACGACCGTATCGCGATACCACTTCAGCCAGCGTGTGGGACGCGGGGCGCAACCTTGGACGGCTTGATTCCAGGTGACCACGTCACCGTGAGCCATGACCACGCGCGGGACATCGACGGGCAGTGTTGCATGGCAGAACTGGTGGAGGTGAAGCAGGTCGGGATGCACTTCTCGCACTAGATTCGTGAGGAATTCCGAAGAGTCCGAAAGATCGTTTGGAGCTTCGTCCATCCATTCCAGGCGAAACGCGGTAGGACGATATTCGAGACCGTGGAGAACCTCCATCCAGGCAGTCTGATCGGGCAGGGGAATCTCACCGAAAGTGACCAGCGTGACTCGGACACCGCGCGTCACGAGTCCAGTGACCAGTTCGCGCGTATACGTCCAGGCGCCGGACAAAGTATCGGCTGTGACCAGGACGTGCAAAATGCCTCCAAGAGTCTCGCGATCCCGTAAAGGATGCGGAATCCGCCATGACGCCTGGCTTCATTGTAGTGCGAATGGGCTAAGACCCTGAGAATTTTTTTGAGGTCAGGTATCCGCAAAATCTTGCATGCTTCGGTGTTTAGTTGTGATGAGCACGCACCGGCTGGACAGCCGAAAGCCTGCCCTGACCTTGCCGAAGGGCGGCTGTCTATGATTCGTAACTCTTAGAACGTCAACTTGGCTGCCAGTTGAAACGCTCGCGGACCGCCAGAGCCGAATACGCCGCCTGCCGTGCTCACCGGCTTTCCAAAGGCAGAAGCAATCGCGGGATTGGTACTGTCGGGGACGAGCACGTTGAAAAATCCCGAGTAGTTGGAATTGCTCGAGCCGAGGATATTCGATTTGTTAAACAGGTTGAAGACCTCTCCGATGGCTTGCAGGTGGAAACGTTCGGTGAGATGGAACTCACGAGAGAGCCGCAGGTCGAAGGAGTTGAATGTATCGCTGAAACGGGCATTGGGAGAGACCAGCGGAAACGGTGTTCCGAGTCCGCCGTTGGTTACGCCTTGGGCATTGAGTTGAGTCAAAAAACCATTGAGTTCGGCGCCGTTGTGGAACTGGCGGCCTCCGGCGTTGCGTCCAAGTTCCGGGACGCGGAAGCCGCTGCCGTCTCCTAGCAGGATATCCATGGGCACGCCGGAAGCGTAGGTCCAAAGCGGCGAAAGGCGCAGGTGAAATGGCAGATCAGCTGTGCCTTGCAGCACCAGACGATGGCGTTGGTCGTTGGGCGTGGGGCCGTACTCGCGATGCAGATTCGTGGGATCCACGGGCGGATAACCGAATGGGATCTGATCGTAATTCGCATAGTCGAGCGACTTGGAAAACGTATAGGCGCTATGGAATTGGAAGTGTTGAGAGAACCGGTGGTCGACGGTGAGCCACAGAGCGTCGTAGTGCGTGTTGACGCTCGACTGCAGATCAGTGACGGTCACCGGAGGATTGCCGACCGTCCCGATCGGCACGCCAATGATGAAGTGTGTGCCCAGGTTGTGAATGCCGTCTACTTTCATGATCCAGTTTTTCGCAAACTCGTACTGAACGCCCAGGTTGAACTGCTGCACCATCGGATTGCGCATGTTGTTATCGATGAGGTTGATGCCCTCGGCAGCGCCGCCGGCGCCCGGAATGATTGGGCCATCGAAAGCCGTATCGGGATACGTGGGGGTAAGGCCGGGGATAAAATTCCCGTTGTTGTCGAGGAGGTTGGCACTGCCCAAACTTACGTTGATGGGCAGGGCGCGGCCATCCAGCCCGCGCTCCAGCGAATTGATCTCCAGCGTAATTCGATCGTAGTAAATGCCGTAACCGCCATGGACGCTGAATAGCGAATTCGCGCTGGCCCAATTGAATCCGACTCGCGGCCCCCAGTTGTTGGCATTCTTGTGACGCGTTCCATGAAGAAACGGCAGCAGGATGGGATTGATCTGGCTATAGTGGCCCAGATCGTTCACGTCGGAGTCAAT
>JAUTWY010000450.1 GCA_030838305.1 Acidobacteriaceae bacterium | reverse complement strand
AGCATCAAGGTCCCGTGCCACGTGCCTTTGCTGTGCGCCATGATCGCAGCCGTGCCCAGAATCGCTGCCATGTGCAGATCGTGTCCGCAGGCATGCATCACGGCAACATCGTGTCCCGCGTCATCCTTGGTTCGGACCTTACTCGCGTAAGAAAGCCCGGTCTTCTCTTCCACCGGGAGCGCGTCCAACTCAGTTCGCAGCATTACCGTCGGTCCGGCGCCATTCTTCAGGATGGCAACAACTCCGGTGCCGCCGACGTGTTCA
This sequence comes from Acidobacteriaceae bacterium, assembly GCA_030838305.1. GTDB lineage: Bacteria > Acidobacteriota > Terriglobia > Terriglobales > Acidobacteriaceae > Sulfotelmatobacter. Next base: position 2,743 of record JAUTWY010000450.1, on the reverse strand, counting down.
GTAACTTCATAGCCAAGCCCGCGCAACCGCCCAGCCAGTTTCGCCGCCGTCTGCACTTCGTGGGAAGAGAGTTCCGGATTCTGATGCAAATCGACATACAGCGCATGCGCGTCGGGATAAACAGATTCAACTTCCTTCGATGTGGGGCCTTGTGACGAGGTGCTTTGAGCGCCCGACGACGCAACCAGAGATGCCAGAAGCAACAATTTCGCCAGTTTCATAGTTTCCGGATCATATCCGTCGCCGCCTTCCGCCGCAATAAGCCCTCCCTAGTCTCCCTAGTCTTGGCGTGCTGCAAGGGGATTCTCAAAAAAGTTTCTGTCGCCAAAATTGCCCGTGGATTTCTCCCTTTTCCACATCGCTTGGGGGTGTAGAATCGTTTTAGAAAGCACTGGTTTGCGCTCTTCGTTTGCAAGCTCGAGGTGCTCATGAACGTCCACATCAGTTACCGCCTTCATAAGACTCCCGCCGCCGAAAAAGATATTCAACATCAGATCGAAAAACTGCAAAAACGCCTGCAAGTTTTTCGCCCCGACCTGGTTCACCTGAAAGGCATGGTCGAAGAGATTTCCGCGCGCGAAGGCATCAGCGTTTCGCTCAACCTGCGCCTGCCTTCAGGGCAAATGGCGGTTCAGTCCAAAGCGTCGACCACCGCCGCCGCGGTGAAGAGCGCATTCGAGGATTTGTTGCAGCAGGTCAACAAGCACAAGGAATTGTTGCGCTCCACCCACACGTGGCCGCGCCGCCAGAATGAAGCTTCAGAGCGACGCAGTAGTTCAGTCCCCTTCGAGCAAACGCTGGCAGCGGTATTTCCGGCTACGGTTTCTTCCGACGACGTCCGCTCCTACGTCAACGTGAATCTTTCCCGCCTCGAGCGCTTTGTGGAACGCGAAATCTATTTCCGCGAAGCCTCTGACATGTTTGCAACCGATTCGATCAGCAAAGAGGAAGTGATTGACGAAACCATCGCGGCCGCGCTCGGCGACGGTCAGGAAAAGCCGGAGCGCCTTGCATTAGAGCCGTGGCTCTATCGGCTGGCGATCAAAGCGCTCGACGAACTTTCCCGCCCCGAAGGCACCAACGGCGGCGCCATTCGCCTGGAAGAGTCGGCTCGCAAGCAGAACGTCCGCGCCAGCGACGAGCCCGAACTGCAGTTTCATCAGCCTGACGAAACCATCACTGAGGAAACCATCATCGCCGATGGCCGCGTCGCCACACCCGAGCAGATCGTGGGCTCGGAGGAAATGATGCGCCTCCTCGCCTCCGCCCTTGATGACGTGGTTCCATCGCAGCGCGAGGCGTTCATTCTGCACGCTGTCGAAGGTTTCGGCGTCGACGAAATCTCCGCCATTACCGGCGTCCCGTCAGGTCAAGTTTTGGTTTCTATTTCTGCCGCGCGCGATCACTTGCGCAAATCGCCCAGTTTCGTTCGTCAATTCAAGGGACGATTTGCGCGCACCGGGACCGCGTAAATCCAATTCCAAAAAGGAGTAGGACCGCGAATGATTACTCGTGAACAGATTCACGAACTGGCACAATTTGAAGACGAGGGAGCCTGCGCTCTCACCTTCTACTTTCAGCCCACCACCCCTCGTAACAAAGCCCACAAGGAAGAAGCAATCCTTACCAAGGATCTGGCGCGGGAGGTTTTGCGCCAGTTGGAGGGCAGAGATTTCGAGGGCAAGAGTAAGACTAAGACTAAAAATAAATGCGAGTCGGCCCGCGCCGACCTCGACCGCATCGTCCGCCTATCGCAAGAACTGCGCGGCAACGGCGCGCACGCCAAGGCCGTGTTTGCCTGCTCCGCACAAAAGTTTTGGCGCGAGTACGACCTGCCCGCTCACCTCAGCGGCACGCAGCTTCTGGTCGACCGGCATTTCCACTTGAAGCCCCTGACGCAACTTCTTGCGTCGCTTCCCAGCCTGGGCATCGTGCTGATGGATCGCCATCGCGCCCGCCTGTTCGAGCTGCGTCTCGGCGAGTTGACCGAGCGCATGGATTTCTTTCATCCTCTTCCCCATCGTGGGCGCAGCGATGGTTTCAAGGGCTACGACGGTGGTCACGCCGAGCGCCGGGTTGCCGACGAGGTGCGCCAGCATTGCAAGATCGTCGCCGACTTTCTTAAGGATGCTCTGGACAAAGGCATGTTCGAGCACTGGATCCTCGGCTGTCAGGACACCCACTGGCCGCAATTCGCGGCGCAGTTGCACTCCTATGCTTCGCAGAAGTTGCTGGGCCGTTTCACCGCCGAGGTCGCCCACGTGAGCCGTGATGAAATCCGTTCCCAGGCTAAACGAATTTTCGCTGACTCGCAGAAAAAGCGCTGTGATGACGCGCTTCGCGAAACCCTCAGCCAGGCGCGCAGCAGCGGTCGCGGGGTCACCGGACTGCGCCGCGTCCTGCGCTCGCTCGAATCCGGCGAAGTGCAAACTCTGCTGGTCGGGCAAAGCTATCATTCTCAAGCCGTCGAGTGCGCTGGCTGCGGCCACCTCGACGCTCACCTGGTCAGCTTCTGCCCCGTGTGCGGCCGGGAGACTCGCGAGGTAGTGGACGTTGCGGAAGCTATCTTGCCGCGCGTGATCAGCCACAACATCGAACTGTTTTACGTCAACGACGATGCCGAGTTCGACAAGGTCGGAAACATCGCGGCGCTGCTGCGCTTCCGCTCCGAGCAGAACACCAGCAACGTCAGGCCGATTAACCACGCCCCGCCAAATCCCTCCGTCAGCCGCCGCGCCGGACT
>JAUTWY010000338.1 GCA_030838305.1 Acidobacteriaceae bacterium | reverse complement strand
CTGCCCTACCAGTTCATCGCGGCTGTATCCGAACTGCTTTTCCGCCTGAACATTCAGCAGCACGATCTCTCCAGCCCGATTCACCACCACCATCGCATCCGGGGCTGCTTCTAACAACCCGCGATATTTCGCCCCCGACTCTTTGCTCTCACTAAGATCGTGGCTGAACTCAGAAAATCCGCGCAGATTTCCCGCTGAGTCGCGCAATGCAGTGAAGGTGACACTGGCTAGAAATCGTGAGCCGTCTTTTCGCATACGCATGCCTTGTTCTTCGTGCCGTCCGCTGGCAGCGGCTATTCGGAGTACCTCCTCGGGCCTTCCTCGCTTGACATCCTCCGGCGTAAAGAAGCAGGAAAAGTTATGACCGATAATCTGATCCGGTGTGTAACCCTTGATTCGTTCGGCGCCGGCATTCCAACTGAGAATCTGGCCCTGGGTGTCCATCATAAAAATGGCGTAGTTCTGGACCCCATCGAGGAGCAGGCGATATCGTTCTTCGCTTTCCCGGAGAGCCTCGGCCAATTCGCTTCCGGAGCTGTTACGCCCGGGTGCAGCAGCGGAGGCAGCAACCGAGGAAACGGAACTTCCAACCGTGAATAGTTTTTTAGTCGTATCGGCCTCTATCTTTTAACCTTGAGAAATTTAAAGCAACAGAAACCCTAATGAGCGGGGCCTTGAGAACAGCTAGCAACGCATCACTATGTGGTTGGCGCCGGCGTCCTCAAACGCAAAAAGGCAGGATGTAGATTTATTACTGCTGCCGCTTCCGTGCGGCAGCTGCCATTGGTGCAGTTGAAATCAACGACCGTGACGCTACGTTCGTAAAAGGTGCCTTTAAATGCGGGGCCGTTATTCATCGGAGTGGATGTGTCATGTCTCACACCTTCACTGTACCCCCTTTATCCGTCCGCGTTTGGGGCAATAGGTGTGCAACCTTAGAGCAGGAGATGCTGTCGCTGGCGGGGGAGCGTCGATGGCCAATACCTATCTGGCGAGCAGGATGGATGCCGGCAGGATAAAGTGGGTAGCAAGTCAAGAACGGTAAGCGCGGTTGCCTGTCAATCGAGACAACGTGCTTAGTCGATGAAACCCTCTTCGCCGGTGTCACCGAATCTCAATGGACTTTATCCTGTCTCTTCGCCGGGTTCGATCGGAATCGCCGCATCTGCACTCTGCTTCCGATTGGCGCCGCAACTTGCAACAGTCGACAAGGCAGCTACGCGTTAGGTTGAGATTTCGATGGCCCCGGTGAACCGACTAATTGCCCAATAATCGCTAGCAGTTTATCGGGCTCCCATGGCTTTTGCACAAAGGCCATGGCTCCTTCGCGTAGAGCACGTCCCCGGTTGGCGTAAGGGTCGCGCCCGGACACGACGACGACAGGGATCAGGGCGAGGTGTTTGTCCGCTCGTAACCTGCCCATGACGAGGTAGCCGCCGCCGGGTTCGGAGAAGGGCACGGTGTCCTCAGATCTCGGCTCGACGGGCAGACCAAGATCCAGAATAATCAGATCCGGCTTGTGCGTATGAGCTTCCGCTACCGCCGATGGCGCATCGGGAGCGAAGAACGTGTCATAGTGGTTCGCCGCCAGAAGGACGTGATATCCGAAACGTACATCGGCCTCGTCATCGACGATGAGAATCTTTTTTTTGTCACTCATGAAGAAAGCTCCGAGATGATTAGAGATTTAACCGTCTCTGCAAGGCGAGAATGGCTTGCGGCGGCGATTCACTGGAGTGACTGTGTCATATATCCAGTACCCTTAACTGTAGTCCTTTTGTCTGTCCACATCTGGGGCAATAGGTGTGCAACCTTCGAGCGGGGAAGCTGTCGCGGTTAGGGAGCGCCGCCCGTCCAGAACTTATGGGGGACTCGACAGCACTGAAGTTCGGAAAATAAGCTAGGGACTCCTGGGCTGTGCACTAAGCCAGAGGATCAACGTGCAAATCGATTTTCATGGATATCATCCGGCAGAAATAGTGTGGAGCGGTGTGCTTGCGAAAATCGTGGAGCAAGCCTGGGAGATGGGAGAACGGGAACTAATTCTGATCCACGGGCACGGCCGCAACCGAGGCATTACACCAGGCTTCGTCAACACCAACACAGGGTTCTTTGGTCTGCAGATAAGAAGTGCCTTACGGCATGACAAAGATTTGCGCCGATGGATTCACCACACAACACTTGACTGCAGCAACCCCGGTCTTACCCGGGTGTCCTTGAAGCCCAACCGTTCTCCCATCCGAACGTCGTTGGATTTGGACCTGCTACCGGACTTTCCGGCGAGCGCAAAGAGTTAGCATCAATTGATGAAACATCGCCTCTCTGACACTCACTGACCAGAGGGCAAAACGTGAAATGGCCCGATTTCGACATCAGTTGAGCGCCTGTATCAGTGGTGCGCAATCCAGACGGGCCGCCTCCCTGCTGATCCTCGCCTCTGCGACTCTGTATCGGCTGTCTTTGGGGCAAAAGATAGGCCTTGGGTGCTATCGTTGGATCGTTGCAGGAAAGGACATAGAGAATGGCGTTTCCTAATGATGATCCCACGGTCCAGCAGGGTGACCGTGCAATACAACTGATTGACTGGTTGGTGGGACGATTGGAAGAGTGTCTCGGTGAGGTTCTGCCGCTCCAGACGGACGATCTTCTGAAAGACTATGCGAAGGATGCTCGTAACAGCATGGCATCAGCAATCGAGCAGCTGAGCCTTGGACGCGCAAAAAAAGAGCAGCAACTCGGGGGCCGCACCAGCTAAAGACCCGCACACTACACGGACAGTGCTTTCACTGCCAATTGCGGTTTTGAGTGTAATCGCCGTTGCGACACTTGGCGTTGTTTAGTCCCGTTTTCTCTGCGATCCAAGTTTTATACGCCGGACGGCTCGCATTCATCGTGATCGTCGACAAATCATTGTTCTTCCAGTGTTTCGCGTTCGCTCTGCCCAAATACTTCGAAGCGTCCATTGTGCCATTTGTACCTCGTGCGCACGATGCCGGACGAGCAGCAGTCACCTGATCTTTTCTCCGGGTCGAACAATTCGACGACCAGTTTCCCGTCCACCCCGGAGACTTTGCAGAGACCCGAATAGGCTCGGTCACCAGTGTGAAAATACGCAAGCAGCTTCGGCTTTGCGGCAGCAATCGTGTAGATGTACACGTAATCGGTTTGCTGGGTACCGCCGCCACGGTAGTGAAGTACGACGATAGCCTCCTCCTGCCCGTCACCCGTGACGTCGGCAAACGCCACAGACTGCAACGTAAAGCCTTCCCACTGTGCATATTCGTGTCCATCCAACACGAAGCTCGATGACTTCGTAAGCTCATCTCCGTTCACCAAATGGATCGGCTTTCCGTTGGAACGCGCCTCCGTCGGCATGTCTAGCCACTCGAATCGGTCATGCCCCAGCAAAGTGCCGCTCAGCGGATAAGTGAAATTCTTGAAATCGACCTGCCGAATGTTCGTCTCTGCGGCAGTGAAGCCCATGGAGGAGTACAACAGCAATCCGATAAAGAGACTCCGCATGATTATGAGCATACTGCGAATCGGACATCGGACATCAACTCACCTGCAGTCGAGCTGTTGCGTCATCCCACACAAACTGCCGCCCCCGAACATGCGATAGCGTTCGCCGCGCCAGCGGCTTCGTCCAAATCGCCATTACACGCATTGACCGCGACGCCCTGCTACAATCCCCGCGAGCGCGAAGTGCTCATGTGTTTGAGTACGGCGGGCTGGAACCGTCTTGCTTGGCTTACCTCAGAAGCATAACCTCAATTGGATGATGTTTCCTCGGTGCAGTGGAATTCTTCTCCATGTCACATCCCTGCCCGGTGGCCACGGTGTTGGCGATCTCGGAAATTCCGCCCACGAGTTTGTGGCGTTTCTGGCCGAGTCAGGGCAGAAACTCTGGCAAGTATTGCCGCTGAGCCCGACCGGATATGGCGATTCTCCTTATCAGTGCTTTTCGGCATTCGCCGGCAATCCTCTATTCATTGACTTGAAAGCTCTTCATGAGCAAGGCCTTCTGTCTGCCAAAGACCTAACGAATGCACCGAGCTTCCCTGAGGAGCAAGTCGAGTACGACAGCGTCATCGCCTTCAAACGGGAACTGGTTCGCAAAGCTGCTCATGCTTTTCTTGTGGACGGTGTCCGCTCTGACCGTCGCGCTTTCGACACTTTCTGCCGAAACAATAGTGATTGGCTGGACGATTATGCGCTCTTCATGGCATGCAAGAGGGTCTATAAGGACACTGCGTGGGTTCATTGGGACGCGGAAATACGACAACGGGACTCCGCCGCATTAAAGAAATGGCAAAACAAATTGTCGTTCGAGGCACAGGTTCACAAGTTTGCGCAGTTCGAATTCTTCCGCCAATGGGAGAAGCTAAAGGCCCACTGCACTCGGCTCGGAATCAGTATCATGGGCGACATCCCCATCTACGTCGCTCACGACAGTGCTGATGTGTGGGCTCATCCTGAGTTGTTTCGTTTGGATAAGCAAGGCAAACCCAACGCCCTTGCAGGCGTTCCCCCCGACTATTTCAGCGCGACGGGCCAACTTTGGGGGAACCCGCTCTATCGCTGGGACACGTCTGCTACTTCTGGTCATCGGTGGTGGATTGATCGCGTCCGAGCATCGCTCAAACTGTTCGACCTTGCGCGACTCGATCACTTTCGCGGTTTCGAGGCCTATTGGGAGATCCCCGCCGACGCCTCAACGGCGGCAGGGGGCACGTGGGTAAAGGGCCCTGGTGCGGAGTTTTTCCAAACCTTGCAAACTGAGTTGAAAGAACTGCCGTTCATTGCTGAAAACCTCGGTATAATCACTCCCAACGTAGAAGCTCTTCGCAAACAGTTTGGTTTCCCCGGCATGAGCCTGCTCCAGTTTGCCTTCGGAAACGATCCACAAGGGCCAACCTTCCGCCCTCACAATTATTCTCGCGAACTTGTGGCCTATACGGGTGGACACGACAATGACACCACGGTTGGGTGGTGGACCAGTTCGGGAGTAGGCGAGAGCACTCGCACCGCAGAAGACATCCGCAAGGAACGAGATGTCGCCCGCGCCTACCTCGGGTTTCAAGGTGAGCCCGTTAATTGGGTGTTTATTCGCACCGTGCTGGCGTCCGTGGCAAACATCGCCATCATCCCGTTACAAGATGTAATAGGTCTTGGCAGCGACGCGCGAATGAACTTACCTGGCACGCTAACTGGAAACTGGAAATGGCGTTACAAACAAAAAGCTCTGACGAAAGAAATTAGTGAGCAATTACGGAAGCTAACGCATCTCTACGATCGCTGAAGCTGCGACCTCCGGGTTTAGAAAAACTGATGTTCTTCAAGGTTGTGGTGGCATAATGGGCACATGCATGCCGAAGCGGTCAAACCTGGCGCCATGGCATCGACACGAGGACTGATGGAGGACCTCAACCGTCCGGTGATGTGCAGCGAATGCAGTGTCAAATATCACTTGCACTACGACCAGGAGGCAGAAGCTGCACTCACCTTCTGCAGCATTCTGGCTAATGAAATTGTCACGGCTCGACATCCGGACCATGGCAGCAATGTCTTCCTCGATCTAGCGGCCCTGAACCCGGAACAGTCACGGAAGCCAGAAGTGGTATGGTCGATCCGGACTCCCCTGATGAGTTCGCTGAAGAAGAAGCCAGACCTTCCCTAGGATCTCGTTGCTCGGGTGACGCCCCATTCTTCGGTTCTCGCTGAGCTAAAGCGGCGACAATTCGTCTTCGTTCTCCTCCTCCTTTTTGGCGCGAACGAACTTCTTCTCCAGAAAACGCCGGGCTAAGTTTCTGCCGCCTATACCGAATGCGATTGCCAAGCCGAGCATCAGCGCCCCGAAGGCAATTCCGAAGGCAACCAGCATGGTCTGCTCTGCCAGACCCAGCTCTTCAAAGACGATGGACAATACAAAAACAATAATGATGCTGCGGACAGCAAGGCTCAAAAGTCGCGGTGAAGGCACATTGGCATTTACTGCAGCCAACAGAGCAGCGCGAGAGAAAAAACTGGCGGCCAGCAGTCCGAAAAACATCAGGAACATCGCCACAAACAGCCGCGGCAGGAAAAGAAAAAATCTCGCGATTTGCTCCTGCAGGCCGAGGATCCCAAGCACCTTCACGCCCAGGAGAATGAAGCCGAGCCAGGCTACCCAGAAGACGAACCGACTCAACATTTCCGTTGCGCTGGGCAGAGATGCTTTGGTGAGCAGTTGAGAGGCGCCGGTGTTTTCCGAAAGCTTGTCGAACTTGATGAGCCCCAGTATGCTGCGCAGAACCGCTTTTGCAACGTACGCGATCAGCCATCCCACAAATGCAAGAATCAGCATCACGATGAGACGAGGAAGGAAGTGGGCGAAACCTCGGGCAAGTTCGTGCGCCGCTTGAGTCAATTCGCTGATAATCATTTCCCGCATAGTAGCCTCACTCTCTCGATTTCCACATCTCCAGCAAATACGGTTTCAATCGCTCGAACGCAAGGCATAAACCTTCGATACTATTCTCCACATCGTTCGCAGAACCGTTGCGGTTCTCCATCAGGAAGGTGAACGCTCTCCCGCGAAAAAGCGGTGCCAGAGCCTGGATAATATGATCCCGACTGATAACAGATTTCTGATACGATGCGGCAAATTCGTACACCGTCCTGACCCACAATTCTGCAGAGTAATGAAACTCCTCTCCCGGACGGGCGAGTCGCTGGAGTTCAGTCAAGGTGGAACGAGAAAGAATTGACTGAAACACGGACTCCAATTCGGCAACTCCGGTCGAGAACATCTCGCGCAGCCGTTTCCGGTTTATTCGCATCGGTTCCAAGAGCACTTCCTGTTCGCTCCCCGTGGTAGGAACCGGCTGTGAGCCAGCCACCGCACTCCATACCGGAAAATCCGCCTCTACTGCGGAGAACAGGGTGCCCACAGTTTGTCGCAGCGTCGGCACCAGGTCAGCGGCGTTTCGCTCGACACGATCCTTTTCTCCAAGGAAGGACTGGCAGATGCGGTATCCTCCGGTGACGGCAGACAGCGTGAAGCGGAGTTCGACACCGGCCCCGCCGGTTCCATCATTCCAGTTATTTTGGCCAAGGAATTGGCTTCCGAGACGGCTGGAGAATCCGAACTCAGGCGTATATGCCTCGCGGATTCTCACACCGTAAAGTGCTCGGATCATCGGGTACAGCAAGTTCGTCATCAGCAACCCTTCAAACTTGTGCCTGCGATATGTCGGGGTCACCAGGTCGAAGCCGTCGCGATAAATGGGCCGCAGAAGCTTGGAGAGCCATTCCGATTCAATGTTTGCGGACACGGGCGACATCACGATACAGGCCTTGGCGCGGAGCAGTTCTGCCGCAGCCAGAATAGTCCGCAACGCAACTCCACTCGACGGGCTGCCGGCATACTTCGTGCTTATGGAATGCAGCGTGCGAAGTGCGTAAGGACCTGAGGTTGGGCGCACGTCATCGATTGAAATGCCGGTGACGACTTCGGGGGTTCCATCGCGCGATCCCCCATCGGCATTAATGATTACGGCTCGCTCGCGGGGAAAGGCTTGTAGGAGTCCATTCCGGATCGTGTGGACGATCGACCCGATCGTCTTCGCGTTGTTGTGAGTGGGCAAGCCCACAAGGATATCTACTTCGCCGACGTTGATCAGTTGGCGAAGAAAATCATCCGTAAGAAAGGCCTCATCTTCCACTTTCAGCTCCGTGCGAATTACCGCAGCACGTCCTCGTGAAGACGTCCCCTGTGACATCGTTTCCATCATCTACATTCGCCTAGACTCGTCGCAACCGGAACCAGTAAAACTGGTAAGGCCCCATCGTTAGCAGATAGGGCAGGTCGCCCACACGCGGAAATATATTGTTGCCAAACATCTCGATCAGGATATTTCCCTTGTAGCGTCGCAAATCCAGTTCTACGGCTTGCGCAGTACTCGAAAGATTGTTGACAACCAGTGCGGCTTCCTTGCCCAGTCGCCGCAAATAGGCCAGTATTCTGTGATTGGCTGGATAGAGAAACTCAATCGCCCCCCGGCCGAACACTGCGGTCGATCTGCGAACCGCTATGATGCGTTGCATCCAACGCAGGAGTGAGTGTTCGCTTTCTCTTTGAGACAAGACGTTCACAGCAGGATAACCATATACAGGATCCTGAATAAGCGGAGCATACAAGCGCTCCGGCTCTGCGATGGAAAAGCCGCTGTTCCATCCTCCGCTCCACTGCATTGGAGTCCTTACGCCGTTGCGGTCTCCTAAGCTAATGTTATCGCCCATTCCGATTTCATCGCCGTAGTAGATGATAGGAGTGCCGGGTAGCGACATCAGCATCCCGTTCATCAACTCGATCCGTCTCCGATCGTTGTTCAGCAGCGGAGCGAGCCGCCTCCGAATTCCAAGGTTCAGCCGCATCGTCTTGCTCTCAGCGTACATGTCGTACATGTAGTCCCGTTCCATGTCGGTTACCATTTCCAGGGTCAGCTCGTCATGGTTGCGCAGGAACAGTGACCACTGGCAGGAGGGCGGGATTTCCGGAGTCTGCTGCAAGATTTCAGTGATGGGCTTGCGATCTTCCAGCTTCAGCCCCATGAACATCCTGGGCATCAGCGGAAAATGAAACGCCATATGGAATTCATCTTCGTCACCGAAATATGGGCGAAGATCAGCCGGCCACTGATTAGCCTCTGCTAGAAGCATCCTCCCAGGGAATTGTTCATCGATTTTTCGCCGCAACTCTTTCAGGATAGTATGGGTCTCCGGCAAGTTCTCACAATTTGTGCCCTCCCGTTCCACCAGGTACGGGACCGCATCGAGACGGAAGGCATCCACACCCATCTCCAGCCAGAACTTCATCACATTCCACATCTGCTCCCGAACGGCAGGATTGTCGTAGTTGAGATCGGGCTGGTGGCTAAAGAAGCGATGCCAATAGTAGGATTTCGAAATCGGGTCCCACGCCCAGTTGGACGTTTCTGTGTCGAGAAAAATGATGCGCGTTCCCTTGTACCCGGCCTCGGTATCGCTCCAGACGTACCAATCACGGCGTGGATTATTCTGCGAACTTCGCGCCTCTTGAAACCAAGGGTGCTGATCGGATGTGTGATTCAACACCATTTCGATAATGACTCGGATTCCTCGTTCGTGGGCCGAGTCCAAAAGCTTGCGGAAATCTTCTAGTGTTCCATAGCTGGAATGGACCGCGGTGTAATCCGCGATGTCGTAGCCATCGTCGCGCAGTGGCGAGGGGAAGAATGGCATGAGCCATATGGCCGTGATCCCAAGTTCCTGGAGATAGTCAAGCTTCTGTTCAAGTCCTGGAAAATCACCGATTCCATCCCCGTTGCTATCGTTGAAAGTGCGGACATGCACTTCGTAGATGATCGCGTCCTTGTACCAAAGGGCATCCCTATTTAGTGGCAAACAGCTTCTCCTGGAATAATGCCGATACTCTCTCGGCGGCGAAGAGCAAAACGCAAGTTTATACGAAGTGACAGTCCGCAGAATGCTACTGTTGGCACGAGGAAAGGTCGATGATCCATATACGGATCTTCTCAGTCGAGCGCTCGCTCCCGGTTGAGGCAGCACGGGTCGGTGTCAGATGTGTAAACGCTTATGGAAAACCATCCAGTGCCTCCCGAGATGTGTCTGAATCAGGGGCAAATGGAACTAATATCTGCGAATTGTCCCCCGACGAATCCCTGCTGGTCAGAAGATCGGAGACAGAATCGCGCTTTTCGCCGCGCCACTGCTGTGTGTCCGTGATTCCAGCAATGCCTACGACCTGAGAAAATAGAGTCGAATACCAAGGTCTGCAGGTGGTCTCATTGCTGGACACTAGGCGTCGTAAAGTAGGGGCGTCCGCCGACATACCCCTTTCTGCCATCGGGCAAGGCAACCTCGATCGCAGGGCGAGTCCTTCAAATACCTATTCCGACGGACTGGTAGTTCCGCACCTTCTTCGTCCGTAGTCAACTGGATCCCCTGACAGCCGTGGTCGTCTCCGGCCCCGGCGATACGGGCGTCGCTGCCGGCTCGCTGTCTCCCCCTTGAAATCCACCGAGATCGAACCGTACCCGTTCACCAATGGCTCCTTAATCCTTGTTTGAGCCTCCGTGCTACGATTTCATCGTGTTCAATTTCGGCAGACCGAAAACAGCTGGCGACTGGATCGTTCATATCGCAGGCGCGATTGTTGCAATATTCCTCGTCTGGTGGATGTTGCGGCTGTATGTACTTTAGCGCCCGCCATCATCGTGATAGCGAAATCAAGGCGATTACACGGATTGACTCGCAGCGCGCTTGGTGCACCGAATGACGCGCCATGCTCAGGCCCTAGTTTTCTTGAAACCCGGATGGGTTTTCGCCGCACATTCGAGCGATCACCGGCAACAAGCAGCGGGATGCGTCGTTCTTAGAAACGAAGGCATCTACCACGTTCAATGCAGGTTCTGGAATCGTGTCGTCACTGGAAACCATGATTATTGGTATGCTTGGCTTAAGACGCCTTATTTCGCTCGCAACTTGATGACCATCCATTTCGGGCATGTGGTAGTCGACAACCACGGCAGCAACCGCGCAGGCTGCCGCAATTCCTAGGCCTTGTCGGGCGGACTCGGCAGTGAGCACCTTGTATCCACTTCTTTCAAGCAGCGCTTTTTGGTAACGCAGCATGCCATCATCATCGTCGATGCACAGAATCATCTTGCGTCCGGGGTAATTGAACATCCTTATGATCTCCCGACATCGAGATGATCGACGATGTGCGCCGGCAAGGCTG
>JAUTWY010000423.1 GCA_030838305.1 Acidobacteriaceae bacterium | reverse complement strand
TTTGAAAACCTGGAGGTGCCGCTCTCCTATAAAAATGTTCCTCACAAGGAACGGGTGAGCCTGGTGTGCGACGCTCTGGACCGCTTTCATATCGTTGGAAAAAAGGATTTGTTTCCCAACCAGCTTTCCGGAGGCCAGCAGCAGCTAGTGGGCGTAGCTCGCGCAGTTATCCTGCATCCGAAGTTGCTGCTCGCGGACGAGCCTACCGGCAATCTCCATTCCGCGCAGGGCGACGAAATCATGGAGCTTTTCAAGAAATTGAATGACGGCGGCACCACCATCATTCAGGTCACGCACTCGGAGCGCAACGCCGCTTACGGCAATCGCATCGTGCAACTGAAAGATGGCTGGGTCGTAAACGAAAGCGCGGCCGCGACGGTTCAATCCGCATAATTTTGCGCCAGTTTTCAATTGTGCGACGCAGGCCAGCAGCAATGTCAGCCCGCGTTCTTGGCACTCAATAGCGAAATTGGAATAGACTTCTTCAACAAATGAAATCTCCCGCCAACCAGTCCTATCGCGTCTTGCTGGCCGACGATCAATCCGACATTCGAGACGCATTGCGCTTGTTGTTGAAGCGTGAAGGATACGAAACGCACGGCGCAGCTTCGCCCGCCGACGCGCTCGCGGCCATTGAATCGCGCGAATTTGATGCCGTGCTGATGGATTTGAACTACGCGCGCGACACCACTTCCGGGCAGGAAGGCCTGGACTTGCTCACTCGCATACAAATGCTGGACAGCACGCTGCCGGTCATAGTGATGACGGCGTGGAGCAGCGTGGAGATCGCGGTGGAAGCCATGCGCCGCGGCGCGCGCGACTTCGTGCAGAAGCCCTGGGAGAATATTCGGCTGCTCTCGATTATTCGCACGCAAATTGATTTACGGCAGGCCTTGCGGCAGGCTTCGCGCCTGGAAGCAGAAAACCGGCTGCTGCGGGCCGAATCACGGCCCACTTTTCTCGCCAAGTCTCCAGCGATGTCACCGGTTCTGGATCTGGTCGCACGCATCGGTCCGTCCGACGCGAATGTGCTGATCACCGGGGAGCACGGCACTGGTAAAGAAGTTGTGGCGCGCACGTTGCATGCACTATCTAACCGGGCCTCCAAACCCATGGTCACAGTAAATGCCGGGGGTCTTTCCGAAGGGGTATTCGAAAGCGAACTTTTTGGTCACGTGAAAGGTGCATTTACAGACGCCCGATCCGATCGCGTAGGGCGCTTCGAACTTGCTGACGGCGGCACTCTTTTCCTGGACGAAATTGCCAACGTGCCGTTGAATCTTCAAGCCAAGCTGCTGCGCGTTCTCGAAGCGGGAGAGCTTGAACGCGTGGGGTCGTCGTCTACCCGCCGCGTCGATGTGCGCGTGCTCGCGGCTACCAACGTGGACGTAAACTCCGAAGCCGCCGCGGGGCGGTTCAGGCAGGACCTGCTCTTCCGCTTGAACACTATCGAAATCTTTATCCCGCCACTGCGCGAACGCCACGAAGACATTGACCTCCTGGCACACCACTTCGTTCACGGATATTCGCAACGTTATCGCAAAAATATAGCCGGCTTCGACTCCGCCGCCACCGCCGCGCTGCATGAACATCTCTGGCCCGGGAATGTACGTGAGCTCGACCATGCGGTCGAGCGCGGGGTCCTGCTTTCCGCCGGACCGCTGGTTCGCGCCGCCGATCTTGGACTGCGGGCCCAAGCATCGACGGCGGCGGCGCGCCTCGAAGAAATGCCGCTCGATGAAGTGGAACGCCACCTTATCCGACGCACGCTGGCGCGCCACGACGGCAACGTTAGCCAGGCGGCCAAGGCTCTGGGCCTAAGCCGCAGCGCATTGTATCGTCGTTTACAGAAGCACGAATTAGGATGAGGCGCCTCTCCTACGAACGCCGCATTCAGCTTTTGGCGCTCGCTGCTGGTCTTCCCGGTTCTTTCATCGCGCTGATCTTATTATGGACGGGCTCGTATTCGTCGGGATCGGCGTGGACGCTGACATTTCTTATCCTTAGTCTCTGGCTTGGCTTCGCGCTTTCTCTGCGACACCGAGTGGTCTTCTCTTTACAGACTTTGTCCAACCTGCTGGCGGCCATGCGCGAAGAAGACTTCTCTATTCGCGCCCGGGGTGCGCGACCCGACGATGCCATGGGCGAGGTAATGATCGAGGTCAATGCTCTGAGCGCCATGTTGCGAGAGCAGCGCTTAGGTGCACTGGAAGCTACGGGCCTGCTACGCACCATCATCGAAGAGATCGACCTGGCCATTTTTACTTTCGATCACGAAGCCAAGCTTCGATTGGTCAACCGCGCCGGCGAACGCTTGCTGGGGCGCCCACTGGAACGGTTGCTGGGTTCCACGGCCGTGGAACTGGGCCTGGCAGGATGCCTCGAAGGAGAATCCGCGCGAACCATGGATCTGGCCTTTCCCGGCGCGTCGGGACGCTGGAGTATGCGTCGAGGGTCGTTCCGGCAGGGCGGCCTGCCTCATCAACTTGTAGTCCTCAGCGACCTGAGCCGCACGCTGCGGGACGAAGAACGCCAAGCCTGGCAGCGCCTTATTCGCGTGCTCGGCCATGAACTCAATAACTCGCTTGCCCCAATCCAATCGGTCGCTCAGGGATTGGAAAGCGGACTCAATGCCGCCAATCAGCTGCCGGAATTGCAAGCGGGGCCCGCAGCGCCGATCCTCCAGGATCTACAAGAGGGCCTTGCCATCATTCGTTCCCGTACAGAAGCGCTCGGACGGTTTATGGCTGCTTATTCCCGGCTGGCGAGGCTTCCTAAACCTAAACATTTGCCCGTGCCGGTTGGGGACTGGGTGCATCGGACCGCCAAGCTGGAAACACGTGTGAAAGTCTGCATCAAAGACGGGCCTCGAGCCACCATCTCCGCGGACGTCGATCAATTGGAGCAACTGCTAATCAACTTGATTCGCAATGCGGCCGACGCGGCGCTCGAAACGCATGGCGGCGTGCAAGTTGGTTGGTCAGTGCAAGGTTCGCAAGTGGAAGTCTGGGTGATCGATGATGGTCCCGGTATTCCTAATACCGCAAATTTGTTTGTCCCATTTTTCACCACCAAGCCGGCAGGCTCCGGTATAGGCCTCGTTCTCAGCAGGCAAATTGCGGAAGCTCACGGTGGACAGCTGACACTCGAAAATCGAATTGACGCTCGAGGGTGCGAGGCCCGCTTGCGTTTGCCGTTCTAGTACCCGCCGCTCCTAAATTTTTCGAATAGTTGTCCAATATATTCACCTGTCCTGGTGCAGGTTGTACCTTGTTCAAGATTTGCACCCCAG
>JAUTWY010000398.1 GCA_030838305.1 Acidobacteriaceae bacterium | reverse complement strand
TGTTTCATTAATTTCACAATAGGTTTAGATTTCACAATCAATTCTCCTGCGGCGGAGGCGCATCATGGCTTGCGTGGCGAACAATCGCAACGCATACCGAGTGACCTAACGCGGGCGCCGGATCTGTAGTTATCAGTTATCAATTCACCATGTCAGCAGCATTGCGAGTCACAGACTGCCGAAATGTGAGCGGGCATGCCGAATGATCACATTGGCACGCGATTTCCACGTCTTCACTTCCCGCGTCACGACACGCCTCTCCGCAATACTCTTGTCCCCTCGGCACATCGCAAAGGCATGGTATGTGCGCGCACTTTCTCGTCTTTTGATTAGCCATCAACAATTCCCTCCTTTCCTCTTTCCGAATCGCTTACGCATTCACATTGTTGTTTGCATACGAGTCTCCAAAAGTCACCGATGCCGGCAGCTCTAGGATTTCCAAGGCTTTAGATCGTCCGGACAAAGAGAAAGAACGGTCCCGAGTGTCCACAGGCTGATAGTAGTGTCGGCATTTCGACTGTCGGAGCTGAAACCCGATACCGTCGATGTTGGTAGCAAGGGATATCCAATGGAACTTCACCTGCAATGACAGTCGTGAGAAGCACAGAAAGGTGTCTCCGCTAAGCCTTGGTTTACACATGACAAAATTGCACTGGATAAAATGCGGTATTGCTAGTTTGCTGGTCTCCCTCTCGGCGCACGCGCAGTCGGCGACCCCTCACCAGTCTCCCCCGACAGCTGCGGACGGGATCCACACGGCTGCGACATCCAGCTTGCTACGAGAACTGGATAGCTCTCTTCAAAGAGTCGTGGCGAGAGTTGCACCCGCGGTGGTCCAGATCACGGTCAACGGGTACGGACCTTCGGAGGACCAAGGACACAAAGAAACAGCGAAAATCGCCCGGCAGCATGCCATTGGCACCGGGATCATCGTCGATCCTGACGGCTACATCATGACGAACGCTCACGTCGTGGAAGGAGCACAGCGTATCCGCGTGATCCTGCCTCCACCCCCTGCCGACTCCGAGCTGGAACTCCAGCCCATCCACGCCCAGCAGATCCTGGATGCCAGGCTGGTGGGCATCCACAAGCAATCGGATTTAGCTCTCCTCAAGGTGGACGCAACCCATTTGCCTAGCGTGCCTTTGCGCAGCGATCTCCGAGTCCGGCAGGGAGAACTGGTATTTGCAATCGGCAGCCCCGAGGGACTGCAAGGCACAGTCACCATGGGTGTAGTCAGCTCCATCGCCCGGGAACCCGACCCGGATGATCCCATGGTGTACATCCAGACGGATGCCGCCATCAATCCGGGAAACAGTGGCGGTCCGCTAGTCGATATAGATGGCAACGTTGTCGGTATTAACACGATGATGTTGAGTAAGGGTGGCGGTAGCGAAGGGTTGGGCTTTGCCATCCCCTCGACAATCGTCAATTTCGATTATGAGAACCTTCGCAAGTACGGCCATGTGCAGCGCGTGACGATTGGCGCAAGAACCCAGAACATCACGCCAACCATGGCAAAGGCCCTGGGCTTGAGCAGGAGTTGGGGAGCAATCATTTCGGACATCAATGCTGGAGGAGCGGCGGAAGCAACCGGTCTGCAGATAGATGACATTGTTCTCGGGGTTGACGGTCGGCCTATCCTCGGCCTTCCCGATTTCATTGCCGCACTCTACCTTCATCCGGCTGACCGTGTACTGAGAATCGAGGTCCTTCGAGGCGCCAGCCCCATGTCCTTCAACGTACCCGTCGTCGTGTACCACGACAAAGAAGAGTTGTCCGACATTCCGGTCGTGCAGAAAAACTTGGTTCGTCGGCTAGGCATTTTCGTGACTGACCTCGACGAGAAGATAAGGCCGCTGGTGCATGGTGATCGCAGCGACGCCGGAGTCTTAGTCGTAGCCCAGGCCGCCGGCTTCAGCGCAGTAGATACTGGACTGGAGGCGGGTGACATCATCCGCGCAATCGATCACACACCGATGCAGTCGATATCACAGTTCCTGACAATGATCCACGCTTTCCAATCTGGTGACCCGGTTGTCCTTCAGATCGAACGCAATGGGAAACTGCAATATCTCGCATTCGAGATGGAATGAATTCTGAATCACCAGCCCCCCTAATGGCTGAAGCGTGATTAGGGTCGCTTCTCTCCGGAGCACACTGACCTTAACCTATGACTCCACCTGTCTCGGACTAAAACGGACTACACCAATTGCACCACTGAAGAAGCTGGGTATACGACGCGAAGCCAGTGTCCAAAAGTCAACGGGCTGACACTCACACTTTCGGCAGTTCTGACACTTCTCCTGTGCAGGACTCGCTCCTCAACTTAAGTTCTTCAAAATAAGCCGCCTATTTCTGCCCTGGGTTTGGCATCCGGTGTGCCTTATCAAAGGTATGAAAGGAGGAAACATGAAGAAGCTTTTTGCGTTAGTTGTTCTCTCTCTGTGTGTGTCGGCCCCGTCATTCGCGGCCGAACACGTTATCAGCCATTCCGTCAAAGTCGCGGGCAAGGACTCTTACAAAGCCGCAAAGTCCTCGGCGAAGGAAACTGGCAAGGCGGTGAAACGCGTTTTTTGATCTGTACTTTAAGGAGAAACAAAAATGAGAAAAATTAATAAAAGTGCTCTTATCGCTGGGTTGATGATCGCCTTTGCTCTTATGTTCGAACTCGCTGCTCACGCTGACGAGTCCGATCAATCCACCACACTGACGTTTAACCAGCCCATCCAGATCCCGGGGCAGGTCTTGCCCGCGGGGACCTACTTATTCATTCTGGCCGCTAACGATTCTGACCGAAATATTGTGCAGATCTTCAATTCGGACAAGACGGCCCTGTACGCAACCATTCAAACCATTCCGACGGAGCGCCAGGATGTAACTGGAGATACTGCTCTCGCATTCGCGGAACGGGGAGACGGAAAACCGGAGGTCCTCCTGAAGTGGTTTTACCCTGGGGAAACAACTGGGAATGAGTTCGTTTATCCCAAACAGGAAGAGAAGGCACTAGCTCAAGACACGCAGCAGACTGTCGTGGCCAACCAACCAGCAGTACCCAACTCTGATAATCCCGGAGCTGGCAACTGATTACATGGGCATGGCATTTGCTCGCGCAACGTCATTCGACATATGGCGTCAACGTGAGCGAATGCCGCGCCTGAGCCGCGCTTGTGAAAAGAGTGCTTGATGCTCGAACGTGTGCACCCACGGCCCACGGACCAACACGCTTTAACCAGTCCTCCGAATCGAATTCCAATCCACAATCCCGGCTGCAAAACTGAAAGCAAAAGCATACGATCTTCTCTGATAACCGAAAGTCGCACTAGAATCGTTTTAGTACCGAAGCCTGTATGAGCATTGCGGATCGAGGCTTACTCGTCTTCGCCAGCATCTCGCTGGAAGAGCGCAGGCGCATCGGGGTCCATACTTGCCCGGGGA